>JAZGCZ010000014.1:0-14909 GCA_036477195.1 Anaerolineales bacterium
CCAGCATGCCCTTCTTGAGATCGTGGATGTCCTGGACGGACCCGTCCCGACTGTGGAACTTGGTTCGTTCGTTGGTGGACAGCTCAAACTCTTCGCCTTCCCGACTCATGAGCGTGAAGGTGCCCTGACCGGGGACCACGCCGGTGATCTCTCCACTCAACTTAATGAGATCTGGCCGATCCTTCGGCTGGCCGGCGCCGACGAGGAGTGCCATCGGCGAGCCTTCGTCTTGAGGGACTGCCACCACCAGGGCGTGCATACCCACCTCTAGATCGCCAAAGCCTTCGATACCCTCGCCCCGATATCGAGTGCGCTCACCGGTTTGGAATGCCAAGGTCTCACCGTCTCGGGTTTGAAGGGCGAACGTCTGGCTGTCGGCGTTGATAGCCTGGATCTGCCCTGCCGCTCTCAGGTGATCTGGAAGATCGTCCGGATACCCGGCAGCAACCATCAGAGCAAGCAGCGTTCCATCATCCTGCTCAACGGCGACTACGAGCACTTTCATCCCCTTCTTTAGATCATGGATGTCTTCGATCGAACCGTTTGGGCTGCGGAACTTCGTATTTTCGTTGGTCTGAAATCCAAGCTCCTCGCCCTGACGGGTCGTCAGCGTGAACGTCCCCTGTCCGGGAACCACGCCGCTTATCTCGCCCGCGGCTCGAATTCTGCCCTCGGGCCGTTCTGGAGCTTCTTCCTGGGCAAATACGGCACCCGGGAGAAGCAATGCTACTGTTAGAACTCCTATTGTGGCTATGCGCAACTTGTTCATTTCGATGTACCTCCCTTTTGTATTGATCTGGTGATCATGATGCGGGAGGCACGCTATGGGGATTTATGAGCGGTGTAAAAAGGGAGTAAATGCGGGTTTCGGGGGCTAGCCAAAAGATAATTCGGTTGCGAGTGCGGTATAGAAAGGGGGCAAATGCGGCTTTCGGGGACTAACTAAGGGAAGAATCGCTTGTGTCTTTTGAGCTCTAGGTCGGTGACAACTATATTTCAGGGAAGGTGATTTCCTCCTTCCCTGCCAGCTTATCTTGGATCCGCTCTACGACGATATCTAAATGGCTGGGACGGTGCACGAAATCTAGATCATCTGCGACGATGGTAAGAGTTGGACAGAGATCGAAACCTGCCATCCACTCTTCATAATACTTTTCAAGCAAGGTTAGGTATTCCTCAGTCACCCCGCCCTCCATATCACGACCGCGCGCATTAATGCGGTTTATGAGGACGGGTACTGAAGCCTTCAGATAAATCAAGAGGTCGGGCGTGGGGAGTAAGCCGACCACAAGGTCGAACACCTGCCGATAGGTCGCGTAGTCCCGCTCGTCTACGGTGCCAAGTTCGAGTGCCGCGCGAGCGAATATCTCCGCGTCTTCATAGATAGAACGGTCGATCATGGCCGAGGCCTCAGACTTTGCGAGCGCCATATGCTGTTTTGCTCGGTGGCCTAGGAAAAAGATCTGAAGGTAAAAAGCCCACCTGCTCATGTCGGCGTAGAAGTCCGCCAGATACGGATTGTCGTCGACCGACTCATAAGCCGTTTCCCACCTCAGGCGCTCTCCAAGCTGTTTGGTGAGAGAGGTCTTTCCTGCGCCTATGTTTCCGGATACGAGTACGAAGTGCTTTGCCATCAATTCATCCGTTTTGCTTGTATGTTGAGAATCTGGGGACCAGCAAAGCATAGCACGAGTGTGGCGCACTCCACTCCAATGTGAAGAAAGAACTTAGCGCTCGTTCATCCATTTCGGCATCCAGCTGGGTACACTTGTCCGGCATGTCTGGGACTTTAGTTGGCAAAACAGCTCTGGTAACCGGAGCCACATCCGGAATCGGCTTTTACACGGCGCTTGGCCTGGCGCGCGATGGCGCGGAAGTCGTCATCGGAGCGCGCAATGAGATGCGTGGGCGCAAAGCGGTTGAAGCCATTCGGAGCCTAAATGACACCTCAAAGATCGATTATCTGGTTGCAGATCTAAGCTCCATGGCGGGCGTTCGCGAGTTTGCAAAAGCAACGCTCGATCGCAAATCACGCCTCGACATCCTGGTCAACAACGTAGGCGGATTTTTTTTGAGCCGTGAGATCAGTGATGATGGGTACGAGATGACGTTCGCGCTCAACCACCTTAGCTACTTCCTATTGACTGAGCTATTGAAGGATCGGCTTATCGAAAGTGCGCCCGCTCGAATCGTCAATGTATCTTCTGTGGCGCACCGCAATTCCCGGATTAACTTCGAAGACCTTCAGTCAACACGCCGCTATTGGGGGATGACAGCCTATGGCCAGTCGAAGCTTGCCAATGTGCTGTTTACCTATGAGCTTGCGCGCCGCCTGCTCGATACGGGTGTAACTGCCAATGCTCTTCATCCCGGCCTGGTACGGACCGGCCTGTCAACCAAGCACATTTTCCGCCTGCTTATTCCCTTTGTCTGGTTGGGCCTACGAATGGGGATGAGCCCTGAGGGCGGTGCGAAGACATCCTTGCTGCTCGCCAGCTCGCCAGAGCTTGAGGGCGTTACCGGAAAATATTACAGCACCGAGAAGGAAGTCCGGAGCTCCAGAAGATCGTATGACAAAGCAGCCGCCGAGCGGCTCTGGGACCTTAGCGAAGAGCTAACAGGACTGCGCTAATTCCACCCGGCAAATCGGCTCTCGGACCTTAGCGAAGAGCTAGCAGGACTGCAATAATTCGACCCGGCAAAATCGGCTCTCGGGCCTTAGCGAAGAGCTAATGGGACTTCGTTAATCCTAATCCGTCGGTCCAATTGGGCACGCACTCGGCCAATGGATCGTGTCGGCTTCACACCGGAGAATCAAAGCGGGCCAACTTGTGTGCTGGCCCGCAGTCACTCTCTCTAATCGAACGTTATTTATTGATCGCTCTTTGAGGCGCGTAGCTTCTCAACAACTTCCATCGCCTTTGCCCACTTTCCCGGCCAATTATCTTCGCTATCGAGGCGATTTTCCTTCCATAGACGACCCGCTTCTTCCTTCCCAACAAGCTCGACCACTTCGCTGTAGAGGGCACCCATATTAAGCTGGACAGTGCGTCCGTCTGCGGCCTGATCTGCTCCCATTCCTGCCACCTCGAGGTTGGAATAAATCAATTATGGCACAGATGAAAACCATGCGCAGTAGCTAAACAGTCGCCCCTGTGAATCTGAAATCGCGGATCTTTACGGCGGGTGCTGATACGGCTGCCTTCAGAAAATCGTCCACAATCAGACGTGTTTCCGAACCAATAGCTTCAATATTATTCAGCGCCTCAACATAGGATTGGGTAAAGCGAAAATCCTTCACGGCGCCTTGAATCTTTCCACCCTCGATCAAGTACACACCATCGCGCGTCATACCCGTGACGACGCAGTCTCTAGGGTGGACATGCCGCGTGTAATGGAAGCGTGTGATGTACATACCCCGCTCGGTTGACTCGATCATCTCCTGAGTGCTTTGGTCGCCGGGAGCCATAAATAAGTTCGTCGGAAGCGGTGAGTACATGCGGATCATCGGAGGAAAGTCTGGAGAAAGCGCGTGCCCGGTGCTTTTCACGTCTTGCTCTACAGCGGTTTGGCGGTCGTAAACTCCGCCTTTTACGACGCCATCCTGAACGATATCCAACCTCTGCTTAGGTGAACCTTCAGAGTCGAAAGGTTGGGGTACGCCGCCAAGATCCAACCCGTCATCCCAGATGCTGACCGCTTCATTCATGGACTGTTGACCGATACGCCCTGAGATCCAGGAGCGACCTTCGGCAACTGCTCGCCCGCTCATCCCGGGCAAAGCAAGCATTTGGAGTAGATCGACTGTGGCATAGGGGTCGAGCACCACCGTTAGCAACTCCGGCTCCATGCTTCGAGGATCCGCAGCATCCTTCGCCTTTTGGATGGCCTCCTCGCCCAGCGATTGAACCGGGACTTCATCGAGCTTCCAGTGTGAAGCCTGAGCCCAGCCTGAGGCGCCATTGTTCCTGACCACCGTCTGGAAATCAGCCATCGAGCCGGCATGGTGGCCAAAATAGCCCTCAGAGTTTGCAACGGCCTGCTCGTTGGCCTCAACCAGGTATGCCCCGTAGGCCTCCAAGCCGCGCTCAGCCGCTGCCTCACAGACCTGACGCACGGCCTCCGCTCTCGCCTGGGGGGTTTGCTCAATCGCAGCTTGGTCCAATGAAGCGACCCCTGTTAGGCCGTTCGCTTGAGTCAAGACCGGAACCTCATCACCCTCGGGACTGAGGAGAATTATCTCAGCTACCTTATTCGCGAGCTCCTTCAATGAAGCTTCATCGAGCGCATTGGTTGATGCAGCGCCGCTGCGCGCCCCAACCCATGCCCTCAGGTGCACGCGCACTTCTTTCTCCTCTACGTTCTGGTGAACAGAGTTCTTGTAGAAGCGCGTGAGATCACTCGATTTCGAGCTAATTACAACCTCCGCCGCATCTGCACTAATGGACGCCAGCGTCTGATCGGCGATTGACTTTGATTTCGCTTCTCCCAACATTGCTTGCCTCATTTCAGCCGTGGATACCAATTTGCACATCCCGAAATCGCGCGGGAGCCGCCCCGTGACCCGTATGCGCTACCTGGCCAGGTTGCCCTTTGCCGCAATTTGGCGTGCCCCACATGACCCAATCATCTTCGCCACAGATGGCGTCGCAACTGTTCCAAAATTCGGGCGTAATTCCTGTGTAGGTCGGATTGCGTAACATTTTCCCGAGCTTGCCATTCTTTATCTCGTAGCCCATTTCCGTTCCAAACTGGAAGTTATATCTCCGATCGTCGATCGACCAAGACCGATTGGTTTCCATGTAAATACCGTCATCGGTGTCCGCGATGAGATCATCCAGGCTCCACGTTCCTGGCTCCAGGCTCACGTTGGTCATGCGGATCAGCGGGATGCGGTTCCATCCCGAAGCCCGCATACATCCATTAGAGGTCAATCCGAGCCTGGGCGCTGTTTCGCGAGACATCAAATATCCAACGAACTTGCCCTCATTGATAATCGGTGTGGATTGGGCAGGGACGCCTTCATCATCCCAACCAAATGTTCCCAGGCCGTTGGGTCTCAGGCTGTCGGCGGTAATGTTGACAATTTCCGAACCATATCGGAAATTATTCAATTTGTCGGTCGTCAGAAATGATGTACCGGCGTAGGCGGCTTCAGTTCCGTAAACGCGATCCAACTCAATCGGGTGCCCGCATGACTCGTGGATTTGCAGCGCCACTTGCTCGCCCGCCAGGATGATGTCTCTCCTGCCGCTTGGGCACGGGTCTGCCGTTAGCAAGGCAACTGCTTCGCTGGCTACCCGCTCGGCGTTTCCCGGGAGATCCCAGGCCACCACGGTTTCCCAGCCGGCGGTCACCTGCTGACGCCCCCAGGATGACGGGTAGGAGCGTTGCTGAACTTCTCCTTCGCCAACTGCATGCGCGGTCATGCCGCCGCCGGTCTCGATGATGGTCTGGTCAGTGCGGGCTCCATCGGTGTTGGCGAACCACTTCCGCTCCTTGATGAATACCAGGTTCAAGACTCGAGCCTTGATCTCAGGCACCGTCGCTAAGAGTCGATCCGTCTCCATCAACACAGACACTTTTTGATCCAGGGAAACCGAGAAAGGATCGATCTCGACCGGCGTCTCGTATGTACCTTGGCTGGTGATCGCGGGTCCAAGATCGACCTTCTCCCCGGGTACAAGAGCCGAGGCTCTGGCGATCTCAAATGCGCGGTCGGTGACGCGATCGATCTCGTCCAGGCTCAGGTCGCGAGATGATGCAAAACCCCATGCGCCTTCAACGAGAACCCTGACTCCGACTCCAAGATTCTTGGAACTCTCCAGGGTCCGCATCTCCCTATTCTGGAGAACGAGCGTCTCGGTTTCATTTTCAATGACGCGGGCATCGGCATATTGCGCACCGCGAGTCTGAGCCAGGTTTAAGGCACGATCGAGCAAATCTTGCATAACTTGGTTCCTCACTAGGCATTCGGCTAAGCCCAAGTCGATATTCTATTCTGAATGTTGATTTGATCGGCAATGAAATCTTAGACGAGATTGGGAATTGGAAGCCCAATGGAATATCGGCTCATAATGTCGACCGGGCTGGCTGCGAAATCCTAGATGGACTTTGGAATCCGAAGCAGGATGGTTGTGCCTTGGCCGAGTTGGCTCTCCGCTCGAATGGTTCCACCTTGCGCTTCAGTTAAGGATTTGGCGATCGCAAGCCCTAGACCAGAACCTGAGCCATCCCGCTGCCGGGACTTGTCTCCTCGGTAGAAGCGCTCGAAGATGTGTGGAAGGTCTTCTGGATCGATCCCCGGACCGTTATCCGTGACCTGGATCTCAACGCTACTGTTCCGCGCATGTGCCACCAATAAGATCTGTCCCCCTCTTGGCGTATGTCGCATTGCATTGCTAACCAAGTTCCCTAGCACCTGCCCCATTCGTTCAATATCGAACCTGCCATCTGGGAGTTCCTCGCTCGCGCGGACCTCGAAATGGATGTCCTTCTCTTGCGCAAGTGCTCGATAAGACGCGGCGGCTTTGTTAAGGAGTGCCGCCGGATCGTAGTCTCTAATTTCGATGGGTAGCTCTCCAGACTCTACAAGGGAGAGAATTCGCAAGTCTTCTACCAATCTCTCGAGGCGCAGCGCCTCCTCATGGATTACTCCGAGGCTTTCGGCTGAAACCGAGATTACACCATCCTGGATGGCTTCCGAATGTGCAAGTATTACGCTGAGTGGCGTCCGCAATTCGTGGGCGACATCCGCTGTGAGCCGCCGACGCCGATCTCGTGAAGTCGCTAGATCGGCATTCATTTGATTGAAGGCTTCCGCCAGCTCTCCTAATTCGTCCGATGAACGGACGGGAACCTGAGTATCAAGCTCACCTGCCGCGACGGCGCGCGCACCCGAAGTCAGTTCGCGGAGTGGCCTGGTAAGCGAGCGGGAGAGGACCACGCCCAGAACCACCGCCGCTGCTGTCCCCCCGACAGCTCCCACCGCAAGGGCAAGATTCACACGATTAAGAAAATTTTGCTCTGCGGGGTCCACATTGAACGCTCCGCTTTGCAGGTAAAGGATCCCAACTTGCTCTCCATCTACATCGATTGAGGTGCCGTCCGAGAGGGAATCCGCGGCGATCAGATCACCCACGTCATAGCCTTGCCCGGGCACGACCACCGATCCCGAGCCATCCACCAGAAGAAAAGGCAGGAATGGGGCTTTTCCCCCGGGTCCAGGCCGTGGGCCTCCGAACGATCGATTGGAAGATGGCCGAGGCAATCCCTCCCAGCTCCCGTTGGTTGCGTAGTAGTCGGCAAGCTGATCCGTCAATCCACTCCGTCGGTAGGAAAACATGAAATTGCCGAACTCACCCGCTGTAGCGACCGCTGCGAGCAATGCCAAGATGGCGGTGCCCGTCAGGCCGACAACGACGAAGGCCAATAACAATTTGGCGGTAAGGGAACGCATATCAGGCTACTCTCTTACGAACCGGTAACCAACGCCATATACGGTCTGGATGTAGTGTGGGTCCTTTGGATTTGGCTCAATCTTGGATCGCAAGTTTTTGATGTGAACATCAATCGTGCGCTCGTATCCTTCGTACGCAACGCCTTGAATTCGGTCTAGGAGTTCGAGCCTGGAATATGCTCTGCCCGGCATCGTCATTAGAGCCGCAAGCAGATCAAATTCGGAAGGAGTGAGCTCCACAAATTGCTCTCCAACTTCAACCGCATGCCGCTCACGGTCCACTATGATGTCCGATGCTCGCAGCACCGATGCCTTCGGCCGTGTCTGCCCTGAACGGCGCAGTACAGCTCGCACACGTGCGACCAGCTCGCGCGGGCGAAATGGCTTCGTGAGATAATCGTCTGCCCCAAGCTCCAGCCCAATGACCTTGTCGTCATCCCCTACCTTAGCGGTCAGCAGAATAATCGGGGTTTCAGCTTCTTTGCGGTGAAGCCGCAAAAACTCGTACCCATCCATTTCCGGCATCATTACATCCAAAATGATCAGGTCCGGCTTGGTTTCGCGTGCCGCGAACAGCGCCTCCTGCCCGTTTGAGGCAGTCGCTACATCGAATCCTTCTTGTTCCAGATAAGCCTCGACAACGGAAACTAATCGAGGCTCATCATCCACAACCATGATCTTCTTAGACATTCTCTAGCCTTGTCAGACGTGCGGCGGCCAAATCCTATCAAGAAATAGTGAAGATAATGTGAAGGATTTCCGTACCTTTCGCTTACCCTGCTACAGCAACAAACTCAATCTCGAGGGTAAATTCTTCGTCCACTCCGGCCACGCGAGGAACAGAAGGGATCGACAGCCCGAAATCCAATCTTAGAACAGTGGCAGCGGCTAAGCCTTCAACTCGGTCCATGGCGACCATTGTGGCCACTCCCTCGAATGTCACTTCTTTCGTGACTTCTCGGATCGTCAATTGCCCCACGATCTCGAAGGAGACCGTCTCCCCGACGACAATCTCGGTCGGTATTCCAATGATATCGATGGGTTGAAAACTGATCACCGGAAACTGGCCGGATCGAAGAACGAAGTTCCGGATGGCTCGATCGCGCATTCTGCTGTCGGTTTCGAATCCAGAAGAATCGATTAGGAATTCATCAAGGGTACTCAGAGCAGGCTCCACAAAGTTGAACACTCCACCGCCCTGAACCTGATTATTGATCCCGATCACCGTGTTGGGCTGATTGGCCAGAATTTCGCCGATGATGAATCTCGCCTGGCTTAATTCTGGATCCAGGACAAAGATCGCCTCCCCTTCTAATCCGGATGGCTCTTCTGCATCTTGCCTTTGGGTCTGCTCTACAGCGGCTGCTTCAGGCGCCCCGGTTGCAGGCTCGGCTATCGCAGCCTGCGCACAGGCCGCAGTACCGAGAATGACCAGGAGTGAAATCCATCCTCCACTTCGAAATCTCATTACTTGTTCGTACCTCCACGTCGAATTCTCATTGCTTGGCCGAGCCTCCATGCTTAATTCTCATTGATTGGCCGTACCGGCGCGTCTAGTTCTCATTGCTTGGCCGAGCCTCCATGCTAAATTCTCATTGATTGGCCGTACCTGCGCGTCTAGTTCTCATTGCTTGACCGTGCCCCCCACCTTGAAAACTCATTAATTATCCGTGGCTCCTCATCCAATTCGAAATTTAGCGAGCCCATCAAGATGTGTAATCCGACTCACCTACCCATCGTCCTCGCGCGGTAGGCCAGATCTCTGCCAGTTTTAGGTAGTACTCTCCAAGCCTGCTCGTTGCTCAAGCAACTCAATCAGCGGTTCGATGAGAAAACCGCCTCCTCGACGGCCAATTCCGGAAAATCCGGCTTCAGCTCTTGCTGTTGCAGCAGCATCGGGGTCAAAATTACCGTCCCCGCCCTGAAAACCTCCCTGCGGTCCACCTCCTCCGCCCCCGAACGGCCCTCCCCCGAACTCGCCCCCTCCACCGGGAAAGGTGCCGGGCTGAAACTGAAAGCCGTCTTCTCCAAAGCCTTCAGGAGAACCGAACTCGATTCCGAGATCCTGGATCATCGTCCGCAGATCCACATCGGACAGATCTAGTGACGCGATGGCCTCGATCTGCTCCGCGGTCATGGTGTCTTGAATCTGATTTATGAGCGCCTCAATTTCCGCTTCAGCCGCTGTATCACTGTTTGACAGGCTGCGCAGTGCCCTCCATAGTGGAATCAGTTCCGCGGCTTGCTTTGAATCCACTGCCAGATCGGAGTTTTCCAACTGCAGAGTGCCAAGAATAAGCTGCATTTGAACAGGTAGGTCTCGCTCGCCTCCCTGCTCGAGCCGAGCGGCCTGTCGCGTTGCAGAGGCCGACTCCTGGGATCCACCAACCGATCCATCCCCTGGGTCGTCTGCGCCAGAGCCACAAGCTGCCAGGAGCAGCACGAAAGCCGAGACCGCCACAAACTTTGCTCTTAGGAACATATTCGTCTCCTTGCCTTTTTGCATGATTGCCAGGCTTTAGAAGTCGCCCTATTCGTGCCTTAGCGCTTCAATTGGGTCCAGTTGCGATGCCTGATTTGCCGGATAAAAGCCGAAGAAGATCCCGACCACGGCCGCAGAAGTAAACGCCAGAACGATCGATCCTGTGACAACCACTGTCCGCATGTCGCTCAGGGCTCCGAAGAGGATCGAGCCGCCCACGCCCACCAGCACTCCGATGACCCCACCCGCAAGGCTGAGGACAACCGCCTCAGTGAGGAATTGCCAACGGATATCGTTAGGAGCCGCACCGATGGACTGTCGTATTCCGATCTCGCGAGTCCGCTCGCTGACAGTGACCAGCATGATATTCATGATGCCAATGCCGCCAACGATCAGCGAGACGCCTGCCACCCAGGCCAACAAATTTCGAAATGCGGCGGTGGTCGCTTCTTGGGTCTGGATGATGTCCTGTTGAGTCGTCACGCCAAAATCCGCCGCATCCAGGGTGACGTCGTGCCTACGCGCCAATAACAGTTCGATCTGTTGAATGGTGCCGTCGACAACCTCGGGGCCCTCCACCTCCACGATGATGGCTCTCACCCGGTCGCCTCGAAATCGAGCGAACTGCGAGGGCGTGAATTTCTGAAAGACGACCGTGATGGGCGTGTAGAGCTGCGCGTCGAAGTCCGTGCCGCTCACCAACCCGCGCTCTTCGAATACTCCGATCACCGTTAGCTTGATGTTGTCCACCGTAACCGTCTGCCCGATTGGAGTCGCCTCGCCAAAGAGCTCCTCAGCCAGACTGGATCCAAGCACCGCGACTTTTTGCGTTCGATCCACTTCTTGTTCTGTGAAGTAGCGGCCGCGGTCGATTTCTATATCCCGCACCGAAGGAAAATCCGCTGTACTGCCCTGGATCACGACTCCATCCAATACGACATTTCCGGTTCTGACGGATTCTGTCGAAGGCTGCTCAACGACGACCGCTACAACGCCATTGACGTTGTCCGCAATAGCGGAAGCATCATCGTAGACCAGACCTCCTCCCTGCCGAAACCTATCCGCCCCACCACGCGAGAAGTTCTGGGTCACGAAGACCAAGTTTGAACCTAAACCTGTGATTTGCTCCTCGATGGCTGCTTCGGTCCCAGCGCTGATGCCAATCATGATGATGACGGAGGCCACGCCGATGATGATGCCCAACATGGTGAGCAGCGAACGGAGCTTGTTGCCCGAGATGCTTTCCCAGGCCAGGCGAATGAACTCAGATAGACTCACTTGCACCCTCCTTCACTGCTTGCCCTGACCCGGTTTTGGTGATCCGCTCGATTCGACCGTCTCGTAAGTAGATCGTCCGCTCGGTGTGTTCGGCAATCAAAGCATCGTGCGTAACCATGACAATTGTGCGTCCCCCTTGGTGGAGCTCGTGCATAAGTTCCATGATCTCCTCGCCGGACTGCGAGTCGAGATTTCCGGTAGGTTCATCGGCCAGGATGAAAGCTGGATCATTCACAAGCGCCCTTGCTACAGCCACACGCTGTTGCTGGCCACCGGATAGCTCGGTCGGCTCATGCTCCATCCGATCCTCGAGACCCACTGCAATCAAAACCTTCTGAGCCTTCGCTATTTTCTCCTCGTGGGTTCGATTGTTTTTTCTGTCATAGAGCAACGGTGCCATCACATTTTTCAGGGCGCTCGCTTTCTTGAGCAGGTTGTAGGATTGGAAAATGAACCCGATTCGTTCGTTTCGTATCTGCGCCAATTGAGCGCGATTCATTTCGCTCACGTCGAGCGAGTCTAGAATGTAACGACCTTCCGTTGGCCGATCCAAACAGCCTAGAATGTTCATTAGTGTGCTCTTGCCAGAACCCGAAGGTCCCATAACCGCCACAAACTCCCCCCGCTCGATCGAGAGATTGACCCCATCGAGCGCCCGCACGCTGATCTCACCCATTCCATAAACTCGGCTTAGATTGGTGGTCTCAATAACCGCCATCAGCCCGTCTCCACGATTCCGGTGGTGATCGTTTCCCCGACCTCCAGGCCAGAAATGATTTCGGCAAATGTGAAGTCCATCAAACCAACTTCGACGGGCCTCAGCCTTGGCTCTCCATCCTGCATAACAAATACCGCAAACTCGCCAGGGCTTAATTCTCGAAGGGCCTCGACCGGCACCAGAGGGACTCCCTCGACGCGCCCACCAACGATGTCTACCGCGGCATTCATCCCGATCAGCAGCCCGCCGAAGGGACCTGAATCGAGTTGAACCAAGCCCCGGACTGTCGACACATTGCCCTGGGTGTTTAAACTGGGATCTACCTGGATGACCCGCCCCGTGAATAACGAATCGGGCAACGCGTCAAAGATGACCTCTGCCTCATATCCCATGGAGAAGTTAGCCGCATCGGTCTCATCTAAGAAGACCTCTAGATGAGGGAGGCTGAGATCGGCCAGATTAATAAACGGCCCGGTAACGGCATCCCCCACATCCGCAGAGACTTCCATAACGGTGCCGCCGAAAGGAGCGACAATCACAGCCTGCTCCAAATTCCTGAGAGAAACCGCGAGATCCGCTTCAGCTTTGGCAACCTTCAATTCTGCCATTCGTATCTCGGTCGGATCTGGGCCATCCTTGATCAACTCAAATGCGGTCTCAGCTTCGGCCAGCTGCGCCTCCGCCAGCGCGACTTCTCCATCCAGCAGATTTTGCTGCGTCTCCGTGGGATGCCCCGTGTACCAATTCAAACTCGAAAGCGCGCTCCAATAACTCTGCTGCGCGGCCGCGAAGTCTTTGTAGGCCTGTGCTCGCTGGGGATCGTCGCTCGGTAGATGGGACAGTCCTCCAAGTTCGCTTTCTTCCTTCTCCATTTTGGCCTTGGAGACGGTCACCGCGGCCTCGGCAGCCTTGATGGTCGTGCTGCTTGCGCGGTAGCCTTGCTGCTGGTTCTGCCAGGTTCGCTGCGCGTCTTCGAGCGTATCCTGTGCGTTCCCAAGAGCAAGCAGTGCCCCCGCGACGCTCAGGTCCGCGCCCTCATAAATCGCATCCAATGCTTCCTGAGCTTGAAGCAGCGCCAGCTCATCGGAGGCTGCGGAGGCCTCGAGTACCTCCAAGTCTCCAGCCACAGCCAGAATGTCACCGGCTTCGACGACATCGCCAACTTGAATATTCAATTGAGCGACGGGTCCGCTGGCACCAAACCCAAGATCGATTTCAAGGCCTGGAATCAGGGACCCACTTCCGCTGGCAAACAGCACCAAATCGCCTTGCCGGACAATTGCAGTCTGCAGTTGTTGCTCGCCCACCTCGGAATCAGACGGTTCGTTGGATGTCACAAGGTATGCGGTAACAGGAATGCCTACAAGCAATGCCACAGCAATCCCAATTCCGATCCATCTTCGATTTGATCTCATGGGGTTCTCCCCTCTTCGGAGAATGGTGAAAAGATACTTTGTGTGTGTTCAAAGCATGTGAGCTAATTGTGAAGAAACTATGTGAGGTTTAGGCACACGCGCGCGACCAAGACACTTCGCATATTCTTAGCAGCTTCGCCTCTAGGGGATGCTAAGATCCTATTTGGTTCCAGCTCTGATTAGTTCTAAGAGGACAGCTAATGCGTGATTGGCGAGCGGAAATTCTAGATTCTGTTGGAAGAAGGCCCAAACAATCCCAGAAACCCATGCTTACCAGGCTGGTGCTGTTAGGAGCGCTCAGCCTCTGGGTCGCATTTTCAGTTGCTGCAGAGGCCTCGAGCCGACAGAACAGCGGACAGCCGCGCGCGACAATGGAGCTCGAAACCTCGAGCACCTTCGTGAAGGAGCCGCGCGGCACGCAAATCGTATTTCAAGGACATAACGGGTCGATCACAGACATCGTCTTTTCACCAGACGGATCCGTGCTCGCAACCGCGTCACTCGATGGCACAATCGCGATTTGGGACATAGTGGATGGATCGCTGGTGCGGACGATCGCCGGCCATTCCGCAGGAATCAGGTCCATCGACTTCTCTCCA
Organism: Anaerolineales bacterium; assembly: GCA_036477195.1. Lineage (GTDB taxonomy): Bacteria > Chloroflexota > Anaerolineae > Anaerolineales > E44-bin32 > JADFRG01. The sequence goes on from JAZGCZ010000014.1 coordinate 13,952, forward strand.
GACGGCACCCTGCTTGCCTCAGGCTCGGACGACCGCACCGCAAAGCTCTGGAATGTTGCGGATGGATCTTTGGAGCGCACCTTATTTCCACTCATGGAAAGCAGGGTGGTTAAAGTGGAGTTTTCGCCGGACGGCTCACTGCTTGCGATTGGAGGAAATCGATGCGTCGTTGAGCTTCGGAGAATTCCGATGGGTATCCTGAGCCGGACGATTGTTCCTCTTGGCTGCGCGCCCGGAAATCCAGGAGGCTCGGTCGACTTCTGGGGTTTGGAATTCAATCAGGATGGAAGCCGCGTGCTCACCGGAGACGGGCGGCCATGCTGTGGTGGCGGCATCCTACTGTGGACGGAGACTGGAGAATACACGCCCCCGGATGTGCTGAAGACAGGCAATGTCGTTGTCCGCGATATGGCCTTGTCACCGGACGGCTCCGAGATTGCCCTTGCGCTGGTCGGTCTCTCGGACTTCTGGCTGCTGGATGCGGCAACCGGCATACCAAAGGCAATCCTCTCAGGCCACGTATTTCGCGTGAACGATGTGGAGTACTCGCCTGACGGCTCGCTGCTGGCTTCGGCCTCAAACGATACAGGGATCGGACTCTGGCGTGCCGCCAATGGAGCGTTATTGCGAATGCTCCACGAGCATCGAATGCAGGTAACCGCGATCGCCTTTTCTCCCGATGGTTCGACACTAGCCTCCGGCTCGCAAGATGGCGAACTGCTATTATGGAATGTATCAGAGGAGCTTGGTCAGTAAGCGAGGAGCGAAGAGCTGATTGCTGCTAGTCTTTGCAGCGAGACTCATTACATGGGGCGCGATTTGCGGCGCTATAGCCGCCAAACAACCATCAATCTTTTCGTCGGCTTCATCATCCTTCTGCTCGTTGGAGGCGCCGGGTTGGTGTATTTGATATATGGGGCTCGCGCGGTCCCCACCTACCTACTATGCCTAGGTGCTG
>JAZGCZ010000140.1:0-3063 GCA_036477195.1 Anaerolineales bacterium
TGAGGGGATTTTCAGTTGAACAGTTGGGGCAGATCTGGGTGAGGCTATGACCGCAATTGCTGCAGAACCGAGCGTTTTCTGGATTAGCGGTCTGACAGTTGGGGCAGTTCACTTTCGATCCGACAAAGGGGCGAGTAGCGGGATAGGCGGATTAGGCATCCAGGATGGAGCGAATGCGGGGTAGGGACAGGAACGACTGACTGAGGAGCTCATCCCCCATGCCTTCCGCGATGAATCGAATGGACTCTTGAGCTTCGGAGAGGGGCGCATCCGCCCGCTCTTGATCGCGCGCAAGATCAACCATCTCGATCAGTACCCACATCCGCGTCAGCTGCATGCCCATGCTCTCAACATCGATACGGGCTTGTTCGAGCGCCTCCTCCGCCTCGTCCAAGCGACCTAAACCCCGCAGAGCCTCAGCCCGGCGAAGATAAAGCTGCGGAGCGAACAATCGAACACCGGCCTCCTCAAAGATTTCCAAGGAATGATCGACATCATCGAGGGCTTCCTGGTATTTCTGCTCGAGCAGCAGCATCTCAGCCAGCAGTAAGGTGGCGTACCCAAGGAATTCAGGGTTAAGCGAATCAGTATTGATGGAGTCGCGCGCCTTCCGAGCGAGATCCCCGGCGCCTTCCAAATTACCTCTTTGGGCCGTAATCAGTGCTTCCACGCCGAGGATAAACGCGAGCGTAGGATCCTCCTCGACCCCAGTGGGTTTCGTACGATCGATAATTTTGGAGGCATGATCCACGGCGCCGAAATTCGTCAGCAGCCAGGCCATGAGGGCATGTACGAACGCCCCCGCGCCGGTAAATTCGGCTCGCTCGGCCAGGCCGGTTCCCTCCTCATAGGAATCAAACGCGGCCTTGATGTCGCCCAGCTCGGTATACATCAGCCCCAATCCCATCAGGCTGTAGCCCTGCCCCCAGAAATTCCCGTTTTCGCGGCTCATCTCCAGAGCTCTTTCGGCCAGTTCGAGTGCTTGATCGAGGTTACCCGTCAGGAACGTGTTGAAAGAGGATGAGGTCAGGTTGTCAGCCAGCATCTCGGAATTGCCCAGCTGCTCCCACAAAGCTCGAGACTGCTCCTGCAGTTCACCGGCTTTGTCGAGCTGCCCCGCTTGGCTGTAGGCTCTTGACAAGTCGTGAACGGCAAACGCCGTCTCTTCCTCGAGGTTGTGTTCGCGGGCGACGGCCAGTGAGCGCTCACCGTAATCGATGGCCGCCTGGTGATCACGCTCCGCGTAATTCTCGACTAGCATCAGGTTCCACAGTGCTTTTGCCGTTCCGCGCGGGTCATCTAACTCCTTGGCAAGAGTCAACGCCCGCGATGCGTACTGCTCGGCCCGATCAGGATCCCACTTCTGACTTGGGATGGCATAGATCGTGGCCAGCGAATTGAGGGCGGCCATTTCGAGGGCCGGCTCTGCCTGCTCCCTGCCCAGTTTCTCCAATTCCCGATAGTTCCCCCGAGCCTCGCTGTACTGACCTGCCAACTCGTAAATGCGGCCGCGCCTCGTGTACAAATAACTTAGCTGGTCAGGACTGGACTCAAGCCGGTTCGCAATTTCCAAGGCGTGACTGTAGTGGTCGATGGCCTCGGTATATGCTGATAAGCGCCGAGCGGCGTCGCCTGCCACCGTGTAGTAATTTAGCGCTTTTTCGTCCTCCTTAGCCTCTCGATAGTGGTAAGCCAGGAGATGGGCCTCCTCTTCCAAACGCTCTGGAAATATCGCCTCAATTGCTTCACCGACTCGGCGGTGGAACTTGGTGCGCTGTCGTTTCAAAATGGAGTTGTATGCCGCGTCACGTGTCAGGTCATGTCTGAATATGTACTCGATCTCTGGAATTCGAGTGCGCTCCGCAATGAGTTCCACACGCTGTAACGTATTGAGATGATCGCTTAGTGCATCCTCAAAATCTGCGATCAATTCAAGCACACGGTAGTAGAAAGTTCGGCCGATTACAGAAGCGAGTTGAACCGTCTCACGAATCTCGCGATCCAGCCGGTCGATCCGAGCAGTGAGAAGGGCTTGCAGGTTGTCGGGCACCGAGATGTTCTCGATCTCTGCCGTCGCTTTCCAGTGCTCTCCGCTTTCGTCTCGCACTACGGTTCCACTGTCAATCAGAGTACGGATCAATTCCTCAACGAAAAATGGGTTTCCCTCGCTCTTGTTGAGGATCAGGGTGCTCAAGGCCGGCGGAATATCGGAGATTTCGAGCAAATTGCCCACCAAGTCGGCGCTGTATTCGGACGAGAGCGGAGATAAGTTGATCTCGGTGTAACGATGCGGGAAGCGGGTCTCCGCGGCCAACTTAAATTGCCAGGCAGGGGAGCCCCGGTACGGTCGCATGGCACAAAGCAGCATTGCTGGGCTGCTATCCGTAAGTTGAAGCAAGTATTCGAGAAGTTCTGCTGATGCGGCATCGGACCAATGCAGGTCGTCGATAACCAGGACCGAGGGCTCGGTGATGGTGGCCCGCATTAATTCGAGCATGCTGGAATGGAGTTCACGTTTTCGATCCCCAGACGCTTGCGGTCGGCCATTACCATCATCGCGAATGGCCATCATTAGCTTCATCGCTTGTCCGGTCCGATCGGCGATCTCGGGAGTGACTTCTTGTGCGAAGGCCTCTAGCTTTCTCAGAATTACATCGGGTGGGTCATTTGGCTCGATGCCGCTGCTCTGCCGAATGACTTGCTGGAACAAGCTGTAGGGCTGGGTCGTGTCGTAGGAGATTCCTCGGACAACCGACCACGCATGATCGTCACTTCCAGAGCTAAGCCATTCACGATTGAGTTCTTCCATGAGACGGCTCTTTCCCAAGCCCGCCTCCGCAATTAGGAACACTACTCTTCCTTTGCCTTGCTGCACATCTGTCAAGGCTTCTTTGAGTTGTTCGAACTCTCGTTCACGCCCGACGAGCGGCGAGTTCAGCCCCTCAATCCCCCGTATCTTCCCAGGTTTAGATTTTGGCGCTACGATGCGGTAAGTTTGGACCGCTTCTTGTCTGCCCTTGACTTTCACACCCTCGAGCGCCACGGTGTCGAAAAGCGGGGCGA
>JAZGCZ010000141.1:0-2015 GCA_036477195.1 Anaerolineales bacterium
GGGCGCTCTTGGCTGAGCATCTTGAAGATGACGCGACAGATGTGTCGGCCGATCATTGAGACTAACCGCCCAGTCGCATTGACAACCTGGTCCGATGCGTACCCATAGGCTTCGAGCTTTTCGCGAAAGGCGAAGTTGTAGGCCTTGCCGAGGGCGGCCGGTGCGTGCCAGACCGGGAGGTGGTATGGCTATCGGGAGTGACTCGTACCTGGGGGATATGTCCTCCGGAGATCTCGTAACTATTGGAGAGGCCTGGGTGGAGTTCGTCTAGATTGTCGGCTGCCCGCCCCTCTCCGACGTGATCGGGGGGCTAAATCGCGAGATGGGAATCAGGCTTGTGAAGCGATCCAGACTAGCAAAGATCCTTGCTCCAATCATTTTGGCGTTCGCGGTGAGCAGTTGTAGCTCTTCGGACACCAGGAACGAGCAGCAGGTGCTTGTCGAGGAAGCGAACGAATCTGCCAAGCGGTTTGCCGCCGACCCCGACATGACTTGGTTTCGCGACAACCTCAAGGACGCCGAGGGCGTTCTCATCATCCCGACTTCCCTCAAGGGTGGCTTCATTATCGGTGGCTCCGGTGGTAGCGGCGTGATGCTTGCTCGCAACAGCGTATTCGGATGGAGCTATCCCGCCTTCTACACCATGGGGTCGGTAACTCTCGGGTTGCAAATTGGCGGCGAAGTGTCCGAGATCATGCTTGTCATCATGAGCAAGGCGGGGCGCGACGCAATGCTAACCAATGACTTCAAGCTAGGCGTAGATGTTAGCGTCGCAGCTGGCCCGGTGGGTGCCGGCGCCAAGGCCCAAACGGCCGATGTGCTCGCCTTTTCCCGCACCAAGGGGGGGCTCTACGGTGGGCTCAACCTGGAAGGCGCGCTTATTGCAACCCGCGAGGAGTGGAACCGCACATACTACGGCGCAGATGTTAGAGCAGCTGACATTCTTGTCGCTGGGGGCGTCAGAAATAGGGCAGCGGATATGTTGCGGGACACGGTCGCAGGAATCTATACGGCGCCTGACTAAAGCTCTGGAGAGCAGTGCCGTAAATTGCCGGAAAAGCGGACCTCCGATGACCGCTTAGCACCCGAGAGCGGCTGTGTTGGGCAGGGTCGCGGGAGGTCTCAGATTGACCCAAAGGAGAAGTCAGCCATTTCGGAGCAAGCAGAGCATTGACTGCTGACCGCAGCGCGAGAAGCTCATAGAGATCGGTGCCAAGGTCGTGCGATAGGGCCTGCGAGGCTGGATCGCAATCCTTACAGGCCAATAACATCACAGGTGCCGATATTGCTGGTCGGGGCTTTCCTTTGGGCTAGATCCAAATTTTGTTTGATCCGCTGGCACAAGATGGGCAAACTCACAGTATTCTTAGGAACATTAATACCCCTTCCGTTTCCGCCACAAAGGGAGTCAGAAGACCCAATTCATGGGCGAAGGGATTGTGGCATGGAAAACTGGAACCCGTTTGGGTGGCTACTATTGGTCGGGGGATTTCTTTTCGGTGTAATTGTTGGCGGGCCTCAGGCGGGAGATAAGCTGTGGCTGATCTCCTATACCGCAATGTTAGCCGGTCTCACCATTCTAACGACCAATCTGATCCGCACTCTTTGGCGATCGATTCGCAATCGGCGTGTGATTCGCAGCCGATAGCAGATCTAGCTGCCGGACTGTCCAGAGGACGCCTCGCTTCGGCGTGACCTTGCACGGTAGTGTGAAGTTGCTTGAAGAGGAGTGCATCCCGATCGTTCGTTATGGGGAGGATATTCGATGTGCAGGATGGCTGGTCTGTTCTCGCGTTTCTGGCATGAGGAGGGTGGCGCGTCAGCCACGGAATACGCCCTGCTGCTGGCCATTATCGCGTCAGGTATAGCGGTTGCGGCAGGTACGCTCGGTTCAGCGATTTCGAACGCGATGGGAAACGCCTCGAACTGCATCGCCGAAGGCCCCGACTGCTCACCGTAATAGTGTAAGACCGGCTCATACCTTCCTCAGAGCCTCCATCGGTCAGTGACTAGCC
>JAZGCZ010000142.1:0-14245 GCA_036477195.1 Anaerolineales bacterium
ATTGCATTGGGAACTGTGGCCTTCAGCCCCGCAAACAGCATCCTGCTTACAGCCCAGCCGCAGGTCGTCCCGCTCGTCGATGTTCTCGCAAACTTAGGCTACATCACGCTTCTTTTTCTTCTTCTCATATTCCCCGACGGGCGATTCATACCCCGCTGGACAAGATGGGTGACTCCACTCCTATTCCTTTTTATCCTCGGCGACAACGTTTTCGTCGCGGGTTTGATAATGCTCCTGGTCTACCTGGTTGTCTCGGGCTACTCCCAAATTTATCGGTACCGAAGAGCTTCCGATGCCCCGGGGCGTCAACAGACAAAGTGGGTCGCGGTTGGGCTGGCAAGTCAGTTGATTGTCATAGGATCCTGGATTTTCGTCTCAATTCAATTTCCGGCGGAAGTACCCTCCGATGCTCGAACGACGACTTTGCTAGTTCTTCTCCCGGCTGTTGTTATCCTAGGCTCCCTCTTCCCCATCTGTGTAACGGTGGCGATCCTTCGATATCGGCTGTGGGACGTAGACATCGTCATTAACCGCACCCTGGTATACGGAACATTGACCGGGGTGCTCATTGTGGTCTACCTTGCAAGTGTTGTTCTGCTTCAAATCCTCTTCAGGGGATTGGCCGGTCAGGAATCCCCGCTTGCGGTAGTCGCATCCACTTTAGTGATCGCGGCGCTATTCAGCCCACTGCGCCAGCGGATTCAGGCGGTCATTGATCGGCGGCTTTACCGCCGCAAGTACAACGCGGCCCGTACCTTGGAAACATTCGGAGCCAGAGTGCGGGACGAAGTCGATCTCGGAGAGCTTTCTGGCTCCTTATTGGAAATCGTAGAGCAATCGGTTCAGCCTGAGCGCGTGACGCTTTGGCTGAAGGAGTAGAGATGAGTGAATTCGAGATCATCGTCATCGGGGGCGGGCCAGCGGGCGTGACCGCCGCGCTGCGAGCTCGCGAGCTGGGCGCTTCTGTGGCGCTTGTAGAGCGGGACCGAATGGGTGGCACCTGTACCAACGATGGCTGTGTCCCTACGCGTGTGTTGGCCAAGGCGGCGCGGCTCCGACGCGAGGCTGAGCAGTGTTCCGACTATGGGCTTGTGGGCCCCCTCCCGATAATGGACTTTACTCAGCTGCTCAGGCGTACACAACAAACCGTCTATAGGATTCAAGAGAAGAAGCAACTCATCAAGCATTTGGAGGACTCGGGCGCGCAGGTATTCGCTGACGCTGGTCCGGTCCGCTTCAAGGATCCGCACACCATCGAACTGGCACATGACTCAGTGCTGAAGGGCGACAAATTTGTCTTGTGCGTTGGTGGACACGCCCGAAGGTTAGACCTTCCCGGCGCAGAGTATGCTCTCACGCACAGCGACACCTGGAGCCTCAAACAACTTCCGGAATCGCTCCTTGTGATCGGCGGTGCGGCTACCGGCTGCCAGGTCGCTTCCAACTTTGCCGCATTTGGATCGAAGGTCATGATGCTGGAGATCGGTCGCCGGATTTTGGCGGTTGAAGATGAGAGCGTTTCGGCGGAAATGGAACGAGGATTCAAATCGCGCGGGATCGAGGTATTTACCAGCATCGAAGGCGTGGATGCGATTGAAAAGGCGGGAAATGAACTGCGTGTGACCTACCGATCGGGCGGCGAGCAGTCCGCAACCGTCGAGGCCGTTCTATTCGCGGTTGGGTGGGTAGGCAATGTAAACGAATTGGGTCTCGACGCAGCCGGTGTTGTAGTCGAGCGTGGGTATGTACCGGTAAACGGTAATCTACAGACCTCGGCGCCCAACATCTTTGCGGCGGGGGATATTACCGGGCGAATGATGTTGGTGCAGAGCGCCGGTTATGAGGCTCGGATCGCAGCCGAGAACGCGGTCCTGGGACCCGAGCAGCAGTTTGAGCACCGGATCGTGCCTCACGGAGGATTCACCGACCCGGAATATGGCAGTGTGGGGATGACAGAGTTAGCTGCTCAGGAGGCCGGGGAGGAGTATTTGATCGCCGAGGTTCCGTACGCGGATCTCGACCGCGCAGTTATTGATGGGCGTCCAGAAGGGTTCTTCAAGATGATCGCCTCCCAGGAGACCCACCGCATTCTGGGCGCGTGCGCCGTGGGCGAGCAGGCACTTGAGATCGTGCAAATCGCGGCGGCTGGTATGGCGGCCGATATGTGGGTGGAGCAATTGGCTGAAATGGAACTGGCTTACCCAACGTTTACGGCCATCGTGGGCCTGGCCGCGCGCAGGATCGTGCATCAGCTCGGGGTGGTTCCGCTGGCTCCGGAGTGGCGAGCTTTGGCCACACCACATGCTGCGGAATGGGAGCGGAGAGATTAAATCCAAAATGCGCAGCCATTTCAGTCTCCGTATTGACATAAGTACAGGTTTGCCCAGCGCAATTCAGCCGCAACCGCCGATTGCACGTAACCGCGCGATGAGATCACTAAATCTCGTAACGTTTTCTGGACTCATGCTGGGCATAATGGAGGGCAAATGAGTAAACAAATTCGAGACGTATGGCGGGTGTTGGCCCGGTCACCGGAGGAGCAGGCAGAGCCGGAGCCTGAAACGAGCTCTGTGGGCATCGCACCGAACGACCCGCTGGTAGCTTATTTGCAGTCCGCGCGGGGAGTCGTGGAGTTGGATCGACTCGAGTTGGAATCTCCTGCGCTCGATGAACTCAAGGAGGCAGGAGTCAAGATGGCCGTGCCGCTCGTAGCTCAAGGAGAGCTCATTGGGATGCTCAATTTGGGCCCCCGCCTTAGCGAGCAGGAATACTCGGTGGACGATCGAGCGCTGTTGAGCAGCTTAGCAATCCAGGCCGCCCCCGCGCTCCGAGTGGCGCAGCTTGTTCGGCAGCAGAAGGAAGAGGCTCGCCGGCGGGAACGGCTGGATCAAGAATTGCGCATCGCACGCCTGATCCAGCAAACCTTGCTGCCGCGCGAACTCCCTGAACTGCCTGGCTGGAAGGTGGCTGCCTACTACAGGCCCGCGCGGGAGGTTGGTGGAGATTTCTATGACTTTGTAGATCTGCCGGACGGAAAGCTTGGGCTGATCGTAGCGGATGTGACCGACAAGGGAATCCCAGCTGCGTTGGTGATGGCCACTACGCGCAGCGTGCTGCGCGCTGCCGCTGAGCGGATCGTATCGCCGGGCGAGGTTCTGCAGCGAGTCAACGATCAGCTCGTGCCGGATATCCCTGACAACATGTTCGTCACCTGCTTCTATTCAATCCTGGATCCGCAGAGCCGGACCCTGCAGTATGCCAACGCTGGTCACGGTCTTGCATTTCGCCGCACCGATGAGGGAGTCACAGAGCTTAAGGCAACCGGGATGCCGCTGGGGCTCATGCCCGATATGCAGTACGAGGAAAGTGAAGTCCAGCTTACTCCCGGAGACACGGTGCTATTTCAGAGCGATGGATTGGCGGAAGCCCACAACTCCAAGCGCGAGATGTTCGGATTCCCGCGCGTAAAGCAGCTGATGGCCGACCATCCAGGGGGCGCCGAACTTATCGATACGCTGGTAGCTGAGCTTGAGAATTTCACCATAGATGGATGGGAACATGAGGACGACGTCACCTTGCTGGCGCTCGAATGCGTCAGGGAAGGAGCCAGCGCAGCGAAGGCCGAATCAAAATCCAGCAGCATAAAAGTCCATGCTGCATTCAGCATCTCTAGCCAGCCCGGTAATGAACATTTGGCTATCGACCAGGTCACACAGGCCATCAGCGAACTCGATTTGGCTCCCGATCGACTTGAGAAGCTGAAGACTGCCGTGGGCGAGGCCACCATGAACGCCATGGAGCACGGAAATCGGTATCGTGAGGACCAACCAGTCGAGATCCGGGTCCAAACCGCTAACTCAAAGTTGTCGGTCTTCATCACAGACCACGGTGGTGGGCAATCGATCCCTGAGCCCGAGACCCCGGATCTGGAGGCGAAGCTGGAGGGTGAGCAAAGCCCTCGCGGCTGGGGACTGTTTCTGATCAAAAATATGGTTGACGATCTCCATGTCACCGCTGATGACCGTCACCATACGGTCGAACTGGTACTCGACCTCGAAGGAGGTAAACATGAGTGAAACCCAACTGGAAGTCAGTATCCGGGTCGAGGGCGAACTGGCCATCATCGATCTGCAGGGCGAGATCAACGCCTTTGCCGAGGCAGCGTTGATCAATGCCTACATGGATGCCAGTTCCACCGAGGCTAAATCCTTGGCCTTAGATTTTACCGATGTCGATTACATCAACAGTACCGGCATTGCTTTAATCGTTAGCCTGCTGGCTAAGGCACGAAAGGACAAGCAGGAAGTGCTCGCATTCGGCCTGACGGATCACTTTCAAAACATTTTTGAAATCACGCGGCTGTCAGACTTCATGCAGATTGTTCCGGATGAAGCAGCCGCCCTCGAAAAAGCCTAATGGAGGATGGAAATGACAGATGCAAAGGTGACGATGGAGGTGCGCGCGGCGACCGACTCGGCAAGCATCATCGATGTTCAGGGGGAGATCACTTCCTTCGCGGAGAACGTACTTATGGATGCCTACACCAAGGCCACCAGTGAGGGAGCCAAGGTCATCATCCTGAACTTCGAGGGGCTTGAGTACATGAATAGTGGCGGCATCGGTCTGCTGGTTACCATGCTGATCCGTGCGAACCGTCAGGAGCAGACTCTGTCGGCATATGGTCTAACTGAGCACTACCAGCAGATCTTTGAGCTGACGCGTTTGAATGAGGCGATCCGAATCTACGGCAGTGAGTCGGAAGCTCTGGCGGCAGCCAACGGAGCATCCTGAAGTTCCGGTAACAAACAACCGAGCAGCACGCGCCTCGCCAATCGTGGCAAAGGACTTGTGCTTTGGCTGCTATCTGGATGATGCGGCCAGGAAACTTCAGTAGTCTGAGCAAATGACAGATCGGAGGCGAAGGTGAACGAAGAGCGAGTAGATCAGAGCGAATCTCGGGACGCTGCCCATTGGGCAGCCCCCGTATCCAAATTAGAGGTTTCTGATGTTCCGAGTGGAGCGGTCAGCCTCAATGTCGAGGGCCGTCATGTGGTTGGCCCGCTCCAAGGTTTCGGACAGCTTTGGCAAAAGACTTACCGAGTCCGGCTGACCGACGTGGAGGTGACACCCGAAGATGTCGTAGATCTTTTGAAACAGAAATTGCCAGAATATATGCCCGACAATTCCCGCTTTTACCCATCCGTGACAGGAGTAGAGCCAGGCGAAGTTGTCCTGATCAATGCTACTCTTCCTGGAATCCCTGGCGGAATCGCAACCGGTGTGATGGTGTTGTACAGTGACGACGAATCCTTCACGCTGATGTGTCCCGAGGGCCACCCCGAGTCGGGCTGGAACACTTTCAGCGCCTATAAAGAAGATGGAGCTACGATAGTGCAGATCCAATCTTTGGCCAGAGCGAACGATCCGATATTCGAATTTGGCTTTCGTTTTATGGGCGGAGCCAAACAACAGGAGAAAATTTGGAACAGCGTGCTTGCCAGGATTGCCGAACACTACGCGGTGGTTGCGCAGGTGGAGACCCGCAAGTCCCTGGTTGACAACCGAATACAGTGGTCACAGGCCAAGAACGTCTGGTACAACGCCGCACTCCGCAGCATGATCAATCTTCCAATAAGGATGACACGACAACTATTCAAGCGGGGATCTTGAGCATAGTCACTCACCACAGACAGGTTCGCCGATGCAACGTACTCAATACGATGCCGTAATCGTCGGCGCAGGCCCAAACGGACTGGCAGCTGCTGTCACAATTGCGCAGCAGGGCCGGTCCGTCGTCATCTTCGAGGCAGCTGACACGATCGGTGGCGGCACGCGCACAGCCGAGCTCACCCTTCCGGGTTTCAAGCACGATGTCTGTTCCGCCATCCACCCGCTCGGGCTTGCTTCACCGTTCTTCCGCGCGCTTCCACTCGACAGATACGGCTTGAAGTGGATCCAGCCGAACGCTGCGCTGGCCCATCCACTGGACGACGGCACGGCAGTGCTGCTCTCCCGCGACATGCAGACTACGGTCGATGGGTTGGGGAGCGACGGCGCAGCCTACCAGCGGTTGCTGTCCCCATTCATCGAAAACTGGCAGGCGCTTCTGTACGAGATCCTCGGGCCGCTGCGCCCACCCAGGCATCCGTTCTTGATGGCTCGCTTTGGCCTGCTCGCGCTTCGATCAGCCCGAGGCTTGGCAAGCGCGCGCTTTAAGCGCGAACAGACTAGAGCCTTGTTCGCCGGCCTCGGGGCGCACTCCATGATGCCGCTGGATACTATGCTGACCTCAGCTTTCGGGATCATGCTTGGCTCCTTGGCGCACGCGGTCGGATGGCCGATGGCGGCCGGCGGGTCGCAATCCATCCCTGCCGCTCTTGCCGATTATCTTGACTCGATGGGCGTCGAAATCATCACCGGTCGACGCATTCAGAACCTAGATGAACTTCCACAGGCTAAGGCAGTCCTGCTCAATACCGCACCTAATCAGCTATCACAGATTGCTGGCGGCCAGCTCCCAGATAGATATCTAAAACGACTGAAACGCTACCGATACGGACCGGGTGTATTCAAAGTGGATTGGGCGCTGGACGGCCCGATCCCCTGGACCGCGCTCCAGTGCATGGAGGCAGGTACAGTTCATGTGGGAGGAACAATGGATGAGATTGTGGGGGCTGAAGGGGCTGTTGGTCGTGGCGATCACTCGGAGCAGCCCTTCATTATTCTCGCCCAGCAGTCGCTTTTTGATAGCAGCCGAGCGCCGGAGGGAAAACATACCGCCTGGGGCTACTGCCATGTTCCGAACGGTTCGGGCGTAGATATGACGGACCGTATCGAGGTCCAGATTGAGCGTTTCGCACCCGGTTTTCGCGATCGAATCCTAGCGCGGCATACCCGCAATTCGGTCGAAATGGAGGCCTACAACCCAAATTACGTTGGCGGAGACATTAACGCCGGCCTCCAGGACCTTCGACAGATCTTCACCCGGCCGCTGCCCAGGCTGTCACCCTACACGACCCCGCTTAAAGATCTATACCTTTGCTCGTCATCCACACCGCCTGGAGGCGGGGTTCACGGCATGTGTGGCTATCATGCGGCACGAGTGGCGCTGAAGCGCAGCCTTAGATAAGTCGGGCAATAATCCCGATCGGTAATAGCGTCTGGCCGGCGGAACCCGGCTGAAGTTCGGTCCAAAATGTGGTTTAGAGCGTCTGCGCAGCGGAACCCGGCTGAAGTTCGACCCCTAAAATGTAGTTTAGGGCATATCCCCGGCGGAATCCGGCTGAAGTTCGGTCCCCAAAATGTAGTTTGGAGCGTCTACCCGGCTGAAGTTCGGCCCCCATACTTAAACGATTAGGGCTGTCCCCTCGGGGACAGCCCATTTTCACAGCTCGATGACCGGTACGGTTTCGAGCTAACCTTCTAACCCAATTGCAGCCAGGTTTGCGTCAAGCTGACCTTCTGTCATCACGCCAATGTGCTGCACTTGAATTACGCCGTTTTTATCGACGAAGAATGTGCTGGGGTAGTTTCGGTTTCGGTAGAGCTCCTGAACCTCGGCACCTGGATCCAACAATATATCAAAGGTCAGACCGAACTCGTCCCGAAAGTCAGCAACTAGACCCGCGGGTTCGTCGAAATCGATCGCGAGCACCAGGAAACCCTCGCCGGCGTAGCGTTCAAATCGATCTTGAATGTGCGGCATTTCAATTCGGCACGGAGCACACCACGTGGCCCAGAGGTTGATCATGACCGGTTGTCCGCGTAGCTCGCTTAACGTAATCTGTTCACCCTCTAGGTTGAACAGGCTGAAATCTGGCGCAAGCGCACCCTGAGAGGGCGCGATTTCAAGCGAGGCAATATCAGCCGGGTCGGCCGGCGCGGATACCGACGGAGCAGCAGGGAGCGTCGCAACATAGGCGATCCCAGCCAGCGCCGCGATCCCCACTGCGCCGATAAGTATGCTTCTACCCAAAGTTGATCGATTCTCTTCTAACATTCTGTTTTCCTAGAGGCCAAAGTCCACGAAGAAACCAAATCGTGCCAAAGCCTCAAGCGTCCCAGTGAGCAACATGACGCCAACAACGATCAGGATCACACCCGTGCCCATCGATATGAGGCGCACCGCTCGGATGTGGTTTCGCATGAGTTCTGCCACCCGCCCAATTCCAAGGGCGGCGAGCAGGAAAGGAATAGCCAGTCCAATGGAATAAGCGGTCAGCAGTATTACGCCCTGGCTCAGTGCTGCGCTGGTTAGCGAGAGGGTCAATACCGCACCCAGGACTGGGCCTACGCAGGGCGCCCATCCGGCGGAGAAAAATACCCCCATCATGGCTGATGACGCATAGCCGGCCCCGGGCTTAGCTTGGTATGTGCCCCTTGTGTCGTAGTCCAGGAAGGGGATGTTGATGACCCCGATCGTATGCAGACCAAAGATGATGACTACGATCCCGCCGATGCGGGCGAGCCAGATGCGAAGATCAAATAAGAGCGCACCAATCACTGATGCGGCAGCACCCAACAGGACAAATACAATGCTGAAGCCGATCACAAAAGCCACGCCATGCGAAAAGGTGACCCACCGATTCTCGATCACCGCCCCCTCTGGGGTCACGCTGCGGCCACCGAGATAGCCGACATAGGCCGGCACGAGCGCCAGCACGCAGGGCGATAAGAAGGAAGCCAGGCCAGCTAAGATGGCCAGTCCGATAGTTACGTTGATTGGATCCATTTGTCCAAATTACCTCTCACATTTATATACCCGGAGACAAGTAGACCTTAGTCCCCGTGCATCTGTCTGATGCGGCAGCGCCATGACATCTTACCAATGCGCAACGCGAGCATTAGATTTTATAAATCAATCAGATTAGGGATTTGTTTAGCAGAGATTAACGTCGGGATAAGGGACTCTCTGTACGAAGGCATACATCCGCTATTGCAGGCTTTCCACGGGGTTGATAGGATGAGCCTTCGCGCACGATCACTGACAAAATACGCCGAATCGAGGAGCTAACAATGCATCGATGGGTAATTGGAGTAGATCTCGGCGGCACGCTTATCCGAGCGGTCCGCACTGATCTAGCAGGCGGGAAGGGTGCTCGGTCTCAGCTACCCACGGAGGCAGAGTCGAGCAGCGAAGCCGTCTTAGAACGGATCAGTTCCGTTATAGATGAGGTCATGCAAGAAGTTGATCCCGATGAGGTGCTGGGGATCGGCATCGGGGCTCCGGGGCCGATCGATGCAGGCGGCCGAATTTATGATCCCCCGAATCTTCCCGACTTTGGAGATCTATCGCTCTCAGAGTACATCCATGACCGCTACGGGCAGCCGGCTTTCGCAGGCAACGACGCCAATCTAGCTGCGCTCGGCGAACATCAGTTTGGTGCGGGTCAGGGCGTGGACGACATGGTCTATTTGACTATCAGCACCGGTATCGGCGGTGGGATTATCAGCGGAGGCAGGCTCCTGCTCGGAGCCAGAGGATACGCAGCCGAGGTCGGACACCAGACATTGGTTGCCGATGGTCCTATTTGCGGATGCGGTCAGCCGGGTCATTTGGAAGCGCTGGCCTCGGGACCGTCGATCGTTCGCAATGCCAAGGAGCGCATGGAGGCGGGAGAAGATTCAACCATCACCGATTTCGGCGACGAGATCACAGGCGAATCGATTGCTGAGGCCGCGAACGCGGGTGATGAGCTTGCCCGGGAGGTGTTTGAGGAGGCCGGATTCTATATCGGTCTCGGACTGGTCAATTTGATCCATATCCTCGAACCCCAACGAGTGCTCATTGGGGGCGGAGTGAGTCAAGCAGGTGATCTGATCTTCGAGCCCATTCGAAAGACGGTTAAGCAGCATGTGATGTCGCCAATATTCCTTGACGTCGAGATCCTGCCTGCTGCTCTGGGAGTGGACGTGGGCCTGATGGGTGCCGTTGCGCTGGTGCTGGCGAGCGTGTAACAGCAGCGAGCAGCGCACTCGGTAAGCAATGGTAGAATGGTCCACACAATGTTCAACTGAAGCACATCACGCGCGCTTTTCCTCTCGCTGGAAGGCCCAGGTCTTCCAACCCACCCAAGGGATTCTTCAGCAAGTCAAGAATCCACCGCGAGGTTATGCGCGGTGGATCAAATTCCTCGGATGCCCATGTCTCCGAGATGTTCTTGATGCGCGCACATACGCAGCATAAATGATCGATCAAGTATCTGATTTCGACCTTCAAGAGACTTTAGCCGATCGCCGTATTGTCGGGCTTTGGCGGCTGATGCGCGGCTACCGGCTGATCTTCCTCATCGCTACCCTGAGTATCGGGGTGGCGGCGCTTGCGCGTGCCGGCACCTATCTGGTGCTTGGGAAGTACGTCGATGAGATCCTGGTCGCCGAGAATGCCATTGGTTTGCTTCCGTGGGTGGCTTTGGCCTTCCTGGGCTTGGCCCTTATTCAAGGCGGGGCTACTTATCTCAGTGGTCGCCTGGCGGGCAAGACGGCGGAAGGGATTGCTAAGCGCACTCGAGAGTACCTTTTCGATCACCTACAACGGTTGCCTTTCCGCTACCACGACAAGGCGCGCACGGGCGAGCTTGTGCAGCGCTCAACTTCCGACGTAGATGCAATCCGCCGCTTCTTCTCAGAGCAAGCTATCGGCGTCGGCCGCATCGTCTTGCTTTTTATAGTCAATTTGGTTGTGCTCATCAGTTTGAATCCTCGGCTGGCGCTGCTCTCAGTAATTGTCGTTCCAATCACGATCGCCATGTCCTTCTACTTTTTCCGGAGGATTTCCGATGCCTACGAGGCCTACCAGGAGCAGGAAGCCACCCTCTCCACCCGGCTTCAGGAAAACCTGTCCGGCGTGCGGGTGGTGAAGGCCTTCGCTCGGCAGGATTTTGAACGGTCGAAATTCGATGTTGAGAATTGGGAGAAGTTCACGCGAGGACGCCACGTGCTTCGGCTGCACTCTGTTTATTGGCCGATCTCCGACATCCTCTCCAGCTTTCAGCTGTTGTTTGGCCTGACGGTCGGAGCCTTGATGGTGATGGATGGGGTGATCACCATCGGTACCTACGTGGCATACGCGGGGATGATTATTTGGATCATCTGGCCCATCCGCAATTTGGGGCGCTTGGTGGTTCAGATGTCTTCCGGACTGGTGTCGTACGGGCGGGTTACCGAAATCATAAAACAGCCCGAAGAACCCTTGGATGTGGGTGATTATGTTCCGACAAAAGCCCCTGCAGGTGGGCTGGAATTCAAGGGCGTTGAGTTCGAGTACGAGGCCGGCAGCTCAGTGCTCAGAGAAATCGACTTGCAGGTAAAGCCTGGGCAGGTGATCGCTTTGCTGGGACCAACCGGGTCCGGTAAGTCGAGCCTGGTAAACCTGCTGCCGAGGTTTTACGAGTATACGGGCGGCAGCTTGAAGCTAGATGGTGTGGAATTGAATGCTTACCCCCGCAGCTACCTGCGCGCGCATATAGGCATTGTGGAGCAGGAGCCCTTCTTATTCTCGCGTACCATACGCGAAAACATCGCCTATGGCGTCAAACGAGAGGTGAGCCAGGACGAAATCGAAGCCGCCGCGCGCGCGGCCGCCGTTCACGATGTGATCCTTACCTTCTCCGAAGGCTATGACACGCTGGTGGGCGAACGGGGCGTTACCCTGTCGGGCGGGCAGAAGCAGCGTATCGCCATTGCGCGCACGCTACTGGCCGACCCACAAATCCTGATCCTCGACGATTCCACTTCTTCTGTGGACCCAGAAACGGAGGCCTTAATCCGCGAGGCCTTGGAACGCTTGATGCAGGACCGGACCAGCTTCATTATTGCTCATCGCATTCAGAGCCTCATGCGTGCGGACTTAATACTGGTGTTGGATGGGGGCCGTATCATCCAGCGCGGCACCCATGAAGAGTTGCTCGAAGAGGGAGGCCTTTACGAGCAGATCCATGATGCACAAACTCGCATCGAAGACGAATTAGAGAAGGAAATCGCCGGTGTCTGACTTCGGATTCGAAGAAGAAGACTTCACCACTACCTTTTCGGGGCAAACCCTCAAGCGTATTCTGGCGCAGGCCCGCCCCCATTGGCGCTGGGTGCTCGGATTCCTGCTGACCATTGCGGTGGTGTCAACCGTCGATTCCATCTTCACTTTTATTACAGCAAAGATGATTGACGACGGCATCTTGGCCGGCGATCGGGCGGCCTTGATGGAATGGGTGACGCTCTACGCGGGCCTGATCTTCGTTTCTGCGGCCGGCGTCTTTGGGTTCATCTATTTAGCGGGCGTGCTGGGCGAACGCATTCGATATGATATGCGGCGCAGCTTGTTCAACCATCTGCAGGAGCTCTCGCTCTCCTATTACGATCGAACACCGGTTGGTTGGATCATCTCCCGCGTGACCTCCGACACTGATCGGGTGGCGGAACTGGTGACCTGGGGCCTATTGGACATCACCTGGGGCATTTTGAACATTGTCACTGCAATGATCTTCATGATGATCATCAATTGGCAGTTGGCGCTGATCGTGTTTGCCTTTGTCCCAGTGATCGTCATCTCTGCGCTTGAATTCCGCAAACGGATCTTGGGCGAGTTTCGGTTGGTACGAAAGATCAACTCCAAGATCACGGGGGCCTTCAACGAGAGCGTCACCGGCGTACGAGTCACCAAAGCACTTGGCCGAGAAGAGAAAAACCTGCGTGAATTTGGCGGTCTGACCAGCGATATGTACAAGGCCGGCTTCCGAGCGGCCTGGCTCTCTGCGCTTTTCCTGCCAATCGTTCAAATCGTCAGTGCGTTCGCGGTTGGGGCTGTAGTTTGGTTCGGCGGCCTAGAGGTCTTGTCAGGCGCCATGACCATCGGTGGCATCTCCGCCTTTATTTCCTACATCGTTTTCATGCTCTGGCCAGTCCAGGAAATGGCGAGAGTTTACGCAGAACTCCAGCATGCCCTGGCCTCCGGTGAACGCGTCTTTTCGCTGATGGATTCGATCCCGGAAATCTCGGACAGGCCGGAGGCATTCGATCCGGGGAGCATCCTTGGGGACATTGAGTTTGATCACGTCGATTTCCATTACGATGCCGACAGTCCCGTCCTGCGTGACTTCTCGCTCTCGGTCCCGCGTGGGGAGACCATCGCCCTGGTAGGACCAACAGGTGGCGGCAAAAGCACCATCGTTAATCTGCTGTCGCGCTTTTATGAGCCAACCGGCGGCGAGATCCGGATCGGCGGCCAGGACTACACTGGTTTTTCACTGGAGGCCATCCATTCCCGCCTGGGGATGGTGCTGCAGACCCCCCATCTGTTCTCCGGCTCGGTCCTGGACAACATTCGCTACGGCCATCTGGACGCAGACGAAGTCCAAGTGGAAGAAGCAGCCAAGGTCGCGGGAGCGCATGATTTCATCGTTGAAATGGAAGAGGGGTATCAGACCGAAGTAGGCGAAGGCGGGGTCTTATTGTCGGTGGGTCAGAAGCAGTTGATCAGCCTTGCGCGGGCTATTCTGGCGGACCCCGAGATCTTTATCATGGACGAGGCCACCAGCTCGGTGGATACGCTAACCGAGTCGCTGATCCAGCGTGGTATCGAGGCCATGATGACCGATCGAACCAGCTTTATCATCGCCCACCGATTGTCGACCATCAAGCGCGCGGACCGCATCGTAGTGATCGAGAAGGGACAAATTGCTGAAATGGGCAGTCATGTGGAACTGCTGCATGCTAGAGGCCACTACTACCGGCTCTACACTCAGCAGTTTAGGCGCCAGCTCGAACAGGAATATGAAGTCCTAGGCTCTCCAAGCGCGGCCCCGGTTTAGTAGCCGACCTTCGTTGGCCCCCTTCCGCTTCGGCCGCGTTAGTCATGGCTCCGGCTTAGAGGCCGACCTCTGTTAGTCCCCTGCCGCTTCGACCTCGACAGGAAGAGGCTCGGCTTCAATTGCATCCCCTTGACTCAAAAACACTTGCAGCGATCCGAGCAAGCTCGCGACCGCCTCCGGTCGGACCGTGTAGCGCCGATCCTTTCCGTGCTCCAAAATCCGGACCTGAACCAGCGTCGCGAGACGTAAAACGGCCAAGTGGTGGACCACCGTGGACGAGCGAAGCCGCAGCCGTCTCGACAGTTGCGAAGGAGTGAGCGCTTCCTCTGAGAGATAACGCAATATGCGCAATCGCGTCGAATCGGATACCGCCTTCAGGCCGCGCAGCAGCGCATCTGGAACCACCTCTCCCGGAACAAGGGAGGCCTCCAGAGGTCGAG
>JAZGCZ010000143.1:0-24455 GCA_036477195.1 Anaerolineales bacterium
GAATACTTGCTGTACGGTCCAAGAGAACGCGCCCTCGGCGATTGGAACCCTCGTGATTGGACATGTCTGGAGTTCCTTGCCAGTCAAGGCGATTATGACATTTTCCAAACCTGCACCCCGTAAGTTATCTCCCTGGCTGCCTATTGCCGTCGGGCCGATTCTGCTTTTCGGAATTGATCTGATCCGAGGCCGGGCCCTCTTCTGGGGCGCCCCGCTGCTTCAATTCACGCCATGGCACACCGCGGCAAAGGAAATCGCATTCTCAGGGCACCTTCCACTTTGGAACCCGTGGCTCGGGATGGGAGCGCCGCTGCTTGCGAACTATCAATCTGCTCTTCTCTATCCTCCAAATTGGATCTTGCTCGTGACCGATGTGGCCTGGGGCCAAACGCTCCTGGTGCTCCTGCATCTCATCTGGGCCGGTTTTGGGATGGGCCTACTAGCTCGGTCCTTAGGGCTTGGCACATTTGCACAGGCTATCTCGGGGATTGCGTATGCGATGTCCGGCTATTTGGTTGCCCGATCGGGGTTCCTTACCATCAATGCCGCGGCAGCCTGGCTGCCTTGGATTTTGGTTGCTGCCGAGGGCCTGGTCCGAAACCTTGGTCCGCGCTCTGTGGCTCCGCATGGCTGGGTTCGAATCCCTGGGGCTCGCTCTGTGGCTCTGCTTGGACTGATGCTCGGCCTCCAGTGGCTGGCCGGTCACGCACAGATCGCGTGGTACACGCTGATTCTGTTGGTGGCATGGGTTATCTACCGCGCCCGCTTCAATTCGAGCTCGATCCGAATGGCATTTCTGGCACTAGCCGCAGCCGGGGCGCTAGCCTTTGCCATTGCCGCCGCGCAACTCATTCCGACTCTGGAGTATGCATCAGTATCGAATCGGGCTGGCGACCTTGATCCTGAATTCGCACTTACCTATTCATTCTGGCCATGGCGAGCGCTCGGTCTTTTCGCGCCGGATCTTTTCGGCAATCCGGGCACGAGTGACTACTGGGGTTATGGAAATTTCTGGGAAGACGCGATCTATGTAGGCGTGCTTCCGGTGCTTCTCGCCGTCGGCGCTCTGGCAACCAAAAGGGTTGGCCGAATCAAGTGGTTCTTGCTCGGAGTTGCATCGATCGCATTTCTGCTCGGCCTTGGAAGCAATACGCCCATCTTCAAGGTTCTATTCGAATACGTCCCCACGTTTTCCTCGTTTCAAGCTCCTACGCGCTGGAATCTGTTGCTGGTTGCCTCGCTTTCGCTGCTAGCAGGATTTGGCGCAGAGTATTGGAAGGTCGCCGAGCGGAAGAAGCTTTATTGGCTCCGCCTCGGAACTGCTGGTGCGATCGCCATCCTGGTAATGGCTACCTTGATCGACCTGTTGGAAACGGACATCGAACCGACCTTTACGAGCGCAATAGCAGTGTCTGGGTTCTGGCTCGCCGCGTGCGGAATCCTGGCACTTCTAGTCTCAGATCCCGGCCGACAAGGATGGTCCGCTGCGGCCCTGGGGGTTGTCGTGATCGATTTATTTTTGGCCGGCCGAGGACTCAATCCCACCTTACCGATCGAGATTAATTCGGCACCATCTGCGCTCAGCAAGGAAGTATCCGGAGACCACCGGTTGTACATGTCGGAAGAGGTGGAACGAGAGATCAAGTTTGATGTAGCGTTTCGCTTTGACAGCTTCCAACCGCGTCTGGACTGGCGGATCGTGCGCGAAAGTGGCTTGCCAAACACGTTGCTGCTCGACCGAATATCATCCGTCAACAACTTTGACCCTCTGCTCCCTGCGAGATACGTTGCATGGATGGAGCAGCTCGAACAGATTCAGATCGCGCAGCGTGACCGATTGCTGCCCTACATGGATGTGGGCTGGCAGGCGGTGCCTCAACAGGGCGGCCTCCCGAACTATGACCCAATTCCGGCTCCCGTACGCGCATGGATTGTTCCCCTCGTAGAATGGGTTGAGCATCCCGCCGAAGCCACCCGCCGAGCAACTGCTTCCGATTTCGACCTATCTATGTCAGCGGTCCTTGAAGGAGAACCTCGTTCAGAGCGGGGCGGCGCGGGCGTTGTGACGGCTCTTCGCGACCAAGGACCCCATACGGTGGAGTTAGCCATTCAGGCGCCAGAGGGGGGTTGGCTGGTGCTGGCTGATGCCTGGTTCCCCGGATGGATAGCCGAGCTAGACGGACGGCCCACTGATAGCTATCCTGCCAACGGGGTCATGAGATCGCTCTGGGTTCCAGCCGGCCAACACACAGTGGCATTTCATTACCGACCCATAACGGTCCCAATAGGTTTCGCGCTGACTGTATTTGGGTTGGCGGCATTCGCATACTTGAGGCGCAAGTGAAAGCTTACTGGCCGGCTACAGTATCGACCCTGGTGGCTGCGGCCTACGTCGTCTGGCGCCTGGCAAACCTTGGCTGGGAACCGATCGAGCTTTTCGAATTAGGTGACCGTTTCTCGGAGGGTATTGAGGATGGTTCGCCCGGATATGACGGACAGTTTTCATATTACATTGCCTCGAATCCGGATCCAGAAGCAGCCGAGCCGAAGTTGGATGTTCCCGCGTACAGATATCAGCGGATCCTCTATCCGCTCGCCGCCCGCACGTTGGCGATTGGGCAAGAAGCCTGGCTGCCTTTGTCATTCGTGCTAGTGGGCTTGCTGGCGCTCTGGGGGGGCACCTGGGCCGTCGCTCGACTGCTGATGGATCAGATGCTGAACTCCTGGTATTCGCTATCCTATGGGCTATGGGTAGGCTTGGTTGCCCCCATCGGACTCGGACTTGGAGAACCTCTCGCCTATGGCCTGGCCGCCGCAGGATGGCTCGCGCGCTCCAGAGGGAGCACCGTGTGGAGCGCGCTGCTTTTTGGCCTGGCCCTGTTTGCGAAGGAGACCACGATTGTTTTCTTAGCTGCCGTAATTCTGGCCGAACTCACGGATCAACGTCGGGGGCGTGCTTTGGTCGCGTATTTCGCAGCCGCGGCAGCTTTCGCTGTCTGGCAGGTTTGGCTGTGGATCACATTTGGAAGCCTTGGCCTAGCGAGCGGCGGAGACATGGCCACCTCCTTTGAGTGGATCCCGTTCATGGGATTGTTTCGCATTGGATCGGTCGACATGCTCGCACTGGGCCTATTCCTTCTAATCTTTCTACCAACCATTGTCTTACCAACCCTGTGGGCAGTGATCGCCTCCGTTCGATCGCTTCTCAAGGGCCGGCGTTCAGCGGAGGCCTGGTCGCTGCTGGGGAACGGAATTGCGATCATGATTCTTCCTTTCTCGACTTTCCGGGAGCCGTTGGGGTTGGTGAGATTTGCCAGTGGCCTGGTGCTGGCGGTGGTTCTATTCTCTGCATCGCAACAACTCATGCGGCCGCTTCGTTACAGCCTCTTTTGGGCCGCGCTTCTGGTGATCTTGCTGGCTCAATAGCCCATCGAAGTACAATTCTGCAGTTGGATCGCAGATTGGTTCTCAAGCCCCAAGAATAGTGTGATCACCCGCGAGAGATTCATAACGCTAGCCGTTTTCACGGCCGGTATGACCACCTTGGCCATAGAGATCACCGCCGCCCGTCTACTGGGCACGGTGTTTGGTACCAGCAACATCGTGTGGGCGAATATCATCGGCTTGATCTTGATCTATTTGGCCGCCGGCTACTTCATTGGGGGCCGTTGGGCCGATCGCTCTCCATACTCAGATACCTTCTACCGCATCATTGCATGGGGGGCATTCACCGCAGGGCTGGTGCCGCTGGTTGCCAGACCGGTTCTTCGGCAGGCGGCAATCGCAGTGCAGGCGCTGGACGCGGCCATCATGGCGGGCTCGTTCGCATCAGTTCTTATCCTCTTTATTGTTCCAATTACTTTGCTGGCCTGCGTTTCTCCCTTTGCTATCCGACTCTCAATCAAGGAGACTGCCGAGGCCGGGCGCATATCTGGGAGGGTGTACGCCGTATCCACTGTGGGCGCGATCCTGGGGACCTTTTTGCCCGTTCTCTGGTTGATTCCCACGATCGGTACTGCACGTACTTTTCTTCTGTTCAGTCTTGTGTTGTTAGTCCTGGCCCTTGGCGGCCTGGCCTACGAAAGTGGGGCGCGCAGGATGCTTCGATATGTGTGGATGCCGATTGTCTTGATCGCGCTGTCTTTTTTGGTGCTCTCAGGCCCGATAAAAAATGCCTCCGTGTATGAGACCGAGTCCTCATATAACTACATCCAGGTCGTCGACAACGACGGAGTTCGGCTGCTATATCTAAACGAGGGTCTGGCGGAACATTCGATTTATCTGCCAGAAGAAGGTGCACCCCCATACGGATACGGAACCTGGGAGATGTTTCTGGCCGCGCCGTTCTTCAATCCCGCCCCAATGGAACTATCTGATATAAGACGGGTCGGTCTGATCGGATTGGCAGGCGGCACGATTGCGAAGCAATACTCCGAAATCTTCGGCCCGGTGCCGATCGACGGCTGGGAAATCGACCCAGAGATTATTCGCGTGGGCCGCGAGTACTTCGACATGAATGAACCGAACTTGAATGCGATCGTAGCCGACGGCCGATGGGGTCTCGAGCATAGCAACGAGCTCTACTCGGTCATAGCAATCGACGCCTATCGCGCTCCGTACATTCCCTGGCAGCTGACGACGGTTGAATTCTTTCAGAGCGTAGCGGAGCATCTGGACGCCCGCGGAGTATTGGCGATCAACGTTGGGCGCACCGCGGATGATCGAAGGCTGATCGAGGCGCTGGCTGGAACAATTCAGGCTGTCTTTCCGTCGGTCTACCTGGTAGATGTTCCGGGGAGCTTTAATTCACTACTTTATGCGACACGCGAGCCTACGGAAGCTACAAACCTGGTCGAAAACCTGCTGATCCTGCAAGGTCGCGGGGCGCCGACCGAGTTAATTGAGGTGCTTAATCGGGCCACTGAGAACATCCGAGCCATGCCCGAAACGGATATTGTCTTTACCGATGATCATGCTCCCGTCGAGCAGCTGATCAATTCGATTGTGCTCCAATTTGTATTGGGGGGAATGGAAGGACTGCCTTAATGGATCCAAGTTCACAACCGGGATGGCTCACCGCCGCCCGGATCTTCTTGCAAGTGCTGATTCCGGTGATCCTGGTGCTGACCAGCGTGCGGATGCTGATGACCAATACTTTTGTGCGTTTCAATTACTCTCTGCCCGGCTTTCCGGGAGACCGTTACGGTTTTACTGAGGCGGATCGCCTTTTCCACGCTCCGATTGCGCTGGAATATCTGTCGAATGCGGAAGGAATCGAATTCTTGGGAAATCAGCAGTTCGATGATGGCAGCCCGGTCTACAATGCGAGCGAGCTTGGCCATATGGAAGACGTGAAGGAAGTCACTCGGTCAGCACTGAACGTTTGGCGCCTCGGGTTGATCGCGGCAGTGGTCGTAAGTGTGGTGTTGTGGAGGGTCGCCGGCAGCCAGTCTCTTTGGGAGGCTTGGCAGGGCGGGGCCAAGCTCACCGTGATTATCATGCTCGTTCTGCTTGTCGGGCTGATCGCGGCGTTTTCGGTGCTCTTTGTTGGCTTCCACGAAATCTTTTTCGATCCAAATACGTGGACCTTCTCATTCAGCGACACACTCATTCGGCTGTTCCCCCAACGCTTCTGGGAGGTTGCCTTTGGCACCATCGCTGTCGCGACTCTGCTCCAGGCAGGACTCCTGTACCTCGTCTCGCGTCTACTGCTCTCCCGGAGCGGTTGAGTCAAATCCCTATCTCCTCCCCCACACATTCTGCCCGACGGCAGCTTGCTTGTGCTCGATCGAGCGTATCTGCGAATGAATTGCGAGCTACGCGCCGAATTTGTTGAGACGGCCAGCGTGGCCGAGCAGGAGCGCCATGAGGGATTTGGCAGGAATTGTTCCCAGCCCGCCTCGGGCGCATACGCGCTCTCCAAAAGCTTGAGAGTCGTCCGGCCGCACCGTATCGGGCGCCCATATCAGTACGGGCACCGGATGCCAGGAGTGTGATCGCATACGCGCCGGGGTCGAGTGGTCGCCCGTAACGGCCAGAACTGCAGGCTCGAGATCCATCAAGAGGCCAAGCTGTCGGTCAACTTCCTCAATGACGGCCGCCTTGCCATCGAAATCTCCGTCCTCGCCGCGGCTGTCGGTAGCTTTGATGTGAATGAAGGCGAAATCGAAATCACCCCACCTGGCTCCTAGCGCGGAAAACTCATCCTGGGGACGCTCACCCTCAAATTCAAGGATCTCCATTCCGACAAGGTTTGCAACGCCCCTGTACATTGGATACACGGCTACGCAGGCCGCGTTCAAACCGTAGATCGAGCCGAATTGGGGCAACTCAGGGTTTGTCGAAAAGCCTCGAAGAGTTAGCCCATTGGCTTCGGGCTCTCCAGCCAGCAAAGAGTGCGAAGCTTCGATCCACTGGTTGAACAGTTCCGCTGAAAGCCTCGACTGAGCTTCTTCCGGAATAGCTTCGAGTGGGGCTAGACCCACCTGTTGGGGATCGGTATCGGCGAGCTTGGGTTCAAGCCCCGTACCTCGGGCAACGAGAGCAAAACGGTATTCCCGGAGATGCCGGATCTCAAAGGAAAAGCCTGGGATCTCAATCGTCGCCAGGCGGTCCACTATCGGCAAGGCTGCCTCAGTTGGGATTCTTCCCGCCCTCCGGTCTGTGATCAGGCCGTCATCATCCAGCGTGCAGAAGTTCCCTCTGGCGGCTACATCCCCCATTGCTATCTGCATCCCAACTCCGGTGGCCTCCAGAACGCCTCGGCCCACATCGTGTTTCAACGGGTCGTATCCGAAGAGTGCCAGGTGCGCTGGGCCAGACCCAGGCGTCACTCCATATGAGATGGGAATCGTTTGGCCGGTCGAGCCTTCTGCGGCCAGTCGGTCAAGGTTGGGCGTGGTGGCCGCCTCTAGCGCAGTATGCCCACCAGCCTTCATTGGAAGTCCACCAAGTCCATCCAGGACGAGAAGAATAATCTTCCCTGAGGACGGGCGTTGGAGCAGACTGAGCATATCGAGTGAGTGCATCTATGAAGACGGGCGTTGGAGCGGACTGAGTCTATCGAGTGAGTGCATCTACGAAGATGTGCGGTGTATCGGATTGAGCATATTGAGTGAGTGCATCTATGATGATCTGCGGTGGAGCGGATTGAGCATATTGAGTGAGTGCATCTATGATGACCTGCGGTGTAGCGGATTGAGCATATCGATTGAGTCCATCTAGCTGGTGTGCAAGCAGAAGCCCCCAACACTGGGGGCTTCGAATTCGGCGCCCCAAAAGGCTACGTGATTGTCATTTGCTCACCCTCGGTCTCGAACAGCTGCATGTTGTCCATGTTGAAGGCAACCTGGACCTCATGCCCGGCCCGAATGGACGTTCGTGGGTCGACTCGGCCGACAAAGGTGCTGTCCTTGGATTGCAAGTGGAGAAAAATTTCGTTCCCCATGAGCTCCGTGACATCCACTTTAGCCTCTACCAGAGAGGTTTCGATATCGGCAGGTGAGAACCTTGGATCGTGAATGTCTTCCGGTCGAATACCAAAAATTACCTGCTTTCCAACGAAATCCTGGTATTTAGGTGCCTTGGATTCGGGCACTACCGCATTGAAAACATCAGAGTCGATAATCAGTTGCCCATTCGAGCGATTAACTTTGGCGTCAAAGAAGTTCATAGCGGGCGATCCGATGAAGCCGGCTACGAAGACGTTCAAGGGATGATCATACAGCCTTTGGGGCGAATCGACCTGCTGAATGATGCCCCCCCTAATCACCGCGATCCTGGTAGCCATCGTCATGGCCTCCACCTGGTCATGCGTCACGTAGATAAAAGTGGTGGCAAGCTGCTGGTGAAGCTTGGTGATTTCGGCTCGGGTCTGCACGCGCAGCTTGGCGTCCAAATTTGAGAGCGGCTCGTCGAGCAAGAATACGCTGGGTTCGCGCACGATCGCTCGACCAACTGCCACGCGCTGTCGTTGTCCGCCAGAGAGCTGGCGGGGTTTGCGTTCAAGCAAGTCTTCGATCCCCAAAATTTCGGCCGCACTCTGCACACGCTTCTTGATTTCGTCCTTCGGCGTCTTCCGAAGCTTCAGGCCAAATGCCATGTTGTCATACACAGACATGTGTGGGTAGAGGGCATAAGACTGAAACACCATGGCGATGTCCCGATCCTTAGGCGGCACGTCGTTAACCACTCGGTCGCCAATAATGATCTGGCCATCGGAGATTTCCTCAAGGCCGGCCAGCAAGCGCAATGCGGTCGTTTTGCCGCATCCGGAGGGGCCCACGAGCACCAAGAACTCCTTGTCTTCTATCTCAATGTTCATGTCGTTTACAGCTACGACATCACCAAATCGCTTGAACACGTGTTCGTAGGTTACGCTGGCCATTGGCCGTCCTCCCTCCGTTCAGGTCTCGTATTTCGCATTATACCCCGCCGCAATTCGCCATCGTATTTGTAGGGACTGGACCTCGGTGGACACTCAACAGGGTCTTTGGTATAGTCGCGGCGTGGGACCAAACTCAAAGAAGCCAACGCTTCTCAAGACCTTGTGGAGCTGGCTCCAACCCGGCTTAGGCATCAAGCGCTGGATCGCGTTGCTGGTGGTTGGAATCTTCCTAACTGCCCTCGGGATCTCGTTTGGAGCGTCAGCGCTTTCTGGAGATCCCGGCTTCATTAGCATCAATTCGCTTCCAATTGGATTCGTGGTCAGCGCGCTGCTTTTTGCTGGGTTGGCTGCTTCGCTGATGGCGTTGTTTCGCCTAAATCGCAGCCTGCTCAGCCCGTACGTTACGCCAGGAAAGCCTGTCGTGGAAGTTGTAGCTCGGCACCGTCGCCTGGGCAGAGGCCCGAAGATCGTGGCGCTTGGCGGGGGAACCGGACTGTCGATGCTGCTAAGAGGGCTGAAGACCCATACCGGCAACTTGACCGCAATTGTGACCATGGCAGACGATGGCGGCTCGTCAGGTCGGCTGCGCAAGTCACTGGGCCTGCCGCCTCCGGGGGATCTTCGAAGTTGTCTTGCGGCGCTTTCCGATGATGAAGACCTGTTGACGCATCTCTTTCAGTATCGATTTCTCGAAGGAGAAGAGCTGGAAGGGCATTCGTTCGGCAACCTCTTTATCGCGGCGTTGAGCGGAGTGACTGGTAGCTTCGACCGCGGCATTCTTGAGGCGGGCAGGGTGTTAGCAATACGCGGCCGCGTTTTGCCCTCTACTCTGGGGGACGTCTCGCTCTCCGCCGATAAGACGCCGACCATGGAATCTCGCGCTATCCGAGTGGAGGGTGAGAGCCATATTCCCGAAGTGCCGGGCCAGATTCGGCGCGTATACCTCGAGCCGTCCGACCCACCTGCCTATCCGGAGGCGATCCATGCGTTGCTAAACGCGGACATGATCATCATCGGTCCTGGAAGCCTTTACACGAGCGTGATGCCCAATCTGCTGGTGCCCGATATCGCAGACGCCGTGCGGTCGAGCAGGGCATTCCGGATATTCGTTTGTAATGTCGCCACTCAGCAGGGCGAGACCGATAACTATGATTGTGAAGCTCATTGGACTGCGCTAACCGAACATGCTGGCGAGGCGCTTGTCGACGTGGTAGTGGCGAACGACTGCTTGGATGTCGCACTTCCCCAAGGTGTATCTCTTGTCACTCCGCCGGAGCACGGTCTAAAGGATGTGCCTTTCTACGCCGCGGATCTCATTGACCACGATAGCGTAGGGCGCCATCAGTCGGATCATCTTGCGGAAGTGCTCATTTCGCTCCTGGAGGAGAGAACAGGCCCGCTTGAGTGGCCAACGGTGGAACAAATCGAGCGAGTCGGTGAATTGAACTAACCTCGCGCCAAAAACCATCAGGGACATGGGGGACCACCTGCATTGCTCTACGCGGCAGAAAGGATGCAGCAGCAAAATCCCCGGAATCGGAGATATCGGTGGCAACACGAATAGGAATCAACGGCTTGGGCCGTATCGGACGACAGGTTTTGAAAGTCATGGTGGAACAGTACCCGAGTGAGTTCGACATTGTTGCGTTCAATGACCTTGGGGACCTGCCAACAATGGCCCATCTGTTCAAGTACGACTCGAACTATGGGAAGTACGAGGGCGAGGTTGAGGTGGTAGACGGGGGATTGAAAGTCAATGGAGACCACATCAAGGCTCTTTCCGAGTCTGAGCCTTCCAGGCTGCCTTGGAGTGAACTCGAGGTCGATATCGTGATCGAATCCACCGGAGTTTTCCGGACCCACGAACAAGCCTCCCAGCACCTGCAGGCCGGTGCAAAGAAGGTCATTATCACTGCCCCCTCCAAGGATCCGGACGTGACGATCGTTTTGGGAGTCAACGAAGGGATGTACGATCCTGAAAGCCACAACATCGTTTCCAATGCCAGCTGCTCCACCAATTGCCTGGCGCCAGCAGCGAAGGTCGT
Organism: Anaerolineales bacterium; assembly: GCA_036477195.1. Classification (GTDB taxonomy): domain Bacteria; phylum Chloroflexota; class Anaerolineae; order Anaerolineales; family E44-bin32; genus JADFRG01. Next base: position 10,432 of record JAZGCZ010000143.1, read on the forward strand.
ACATGACGAGTTCGGCATCGAAAAGGCGTTGATGACAACCATTCACTCGTACACAGCGGGTCAGCGGCTGCTGGATCTGCCGCACAAAGACCTGCGGCGTGCGCGTGCGGCAGCACTCAACATCATTCCCACCACCACCGGGGCGGCTCGGGCCGTGTCGCGGGTGATCCCCGATCTTGAGGGGAAGTTCGACGGATTCGCGATGCGTGTGCCAACTTCAACCGTCTCCGTGGTGGACTTCGTCGCAATCTTGGAGCGTGAGGCTACTACCGAAAGTCTTCATAAGGCCTTCAAGGCGGCTTCGGTCGGTCCGATGGAGGGAATCCTCGGCTTTAGCGAGGAACCGCTCGTCAGCTCCGACTACAAGATGGACCCGCGCTCGAGCATTATTGATGCACAGTTCACGATGGTGATGGGTGGCAATTTAGCGAAGGTTGTAACGTGGTACGACAACGAATGGGCTTATTCCGTACGAACCGCTGATCTGGCAGCCTATATGGCTAAGTCCCTCTAAACAAAGTGAATCTAAAGACCCTACGCGATCTCGACCTGCGCGGACGTCGAGTGCTTCTGCGCGTGGATTTCAATGTACCTATGGCAGAAGGTGTTATTGCGGACGATGCGCGAATCCGAGCCGCGTTACCCACGATTCGATTCCTCCTGAATCGTGAGGCCAGCATCGTAATTTGCTCGCACCTCGGCAGGCCGAAGGGAGAGGTGCGAACGGAGTTATCTTTACGGCCGGTGGCAATTCGCCTCGAGAAATTGCTTGGCGAGCCGGTCAATTTCGTTGGTCAGACAGTAGGCCCGGAAGCGGTGCAGGCTGCGGAGGCCTTAAAAATGGGTGAGTTGCTGCTTTTGGAAAACACCCGCTTTAATCCTGGCGAGACGAGTAATCAGCTCGAATTTGCGCAGAGTCTTGCGGGGATGGGCGAAGCTTTCGTGAATGATGCATTTGGGACCGTTCACCGGGCGCACGCATCCACCGAAGGAGTCGCCCGCTTCCTGCCGAGCGCGGCTGGGTTGCTGGTTGAGAATGAAGTTCAGTTCCTGGAAACTAAGCTTCTCGATCCAGCACGACCGTTTGTAGCAGTGCTGGGTGGCGCGAAGATCTCGGACAAGATCGGCGCAGTAGGTAGCCTCATTGAGCGTGCGCAGGCCTTGCTGATCGGCGGCGGAATGGCCAATACGTTTCTTGCGGCACAAGGCGTGGAAATGGCCGATTCACTTTTGGAACCTAAATCATTCGAGGTTGCGCTTGAGCTCATCGAGACGGCGGGCGAGAAACTGCACCTTCCCACCGATGCAATTGTGGCGGATGCCTTCTCGCCGGAAGCTGCTTTTCAGGTGGTGAATGTCGAATATGTGCCTGACGGTTGGCGTGTGCTGGATATTGGGCCACAGACGCTCGAATCCTTCAAACGCGAGATCGTGGACGCTGGAACTGTCTTCTGGAACGGCCCCATGGGCGTATTTGAGATGGCGCCATTTGCCGCAGGAACGATGGAGCTCGCCAAGGCCATCGCTCAAAGCGAGGCCCAAAGCATCGTGGGCGGCGGGGACTCTGTTTCCGCTGTTCGCCAGGCCGGTCTGACCGATCAAATAACACACCTCTCCACCGGGGGCGGCGCAACTCTCGCCTTAATTGAGGGCCGACAGCTTCCCGGCTTGACGGTACTGCAGGCCTAAAGCCCACATTTAGTCTCTTCTCCGCAGGCCCTGACAATTTACTCACTGTTCACGCCCACATATTCTTCCCATAATTTGATGGTCCTAAGCTCATACTCAAGGGAAACTGAATGCCATTTCAGCAAGGCGAAAACGTCGGTCCATACCGCATTATTGAGCAGCTCGGGCAGGGCGGCATGGCTACCGTCTTTAAGGCTTATCACCCCAATCTCGATCGCTACGTGGCGATCAAGGTGCTGCATCCAGCTTTCAGACAAGACCCGCAATTCCTGGAGCGGTTCGGACGTGAGGCGCGCGTCGTTGCCATTCTTGACCACCCCAACATCGTCCCCGTATTCGATTACGCAGACCACAACGGGCAGTCGTACCTGGTCATGAAGTTTATCGAAGGCGAAACTTTGAAGGCGGTTATCGATCGTCAGTGGCCGAGCAAAGAGCAAATTCTTGGAATCGTGCGGTCGGTGGGCAACGCACTGACCTATGCCCATAGTAAGGGCGTACTTCACCGCGATGTGAAGCCTTCCAATATTTTGCTCGCGGAACCTGGGAACGTATACCTGGCTGATTTCGGGCTGGCGAGAATGGCCGAGGCCGGCGAATCGACGCTCTCTGGGGACCAACTGCTGGGAACGCCTCACTACATCTCTCCAGAGCAGGCGCGTGGGGAGAAGATTCTTGATGCAGGAACCGACATCTATTCATTCGGAATCGTGCTTTATCAATTGGCCGTCGGGCGCGTGCCCTACAACTCCGATACACCGTTTTCGATTATTCATGATCACATCTATACCCCGCTGCCCATGCCCCGCTCAATCAATGAAAAGATTCCTGAGGATCTCGAGCGTGTGCTGCTGAAAGCCTTGGCAAAAGATCGCGCTGACCGCTTCGCCTCGGTTCAAGAGCTTGTGGAGGCATTTGACGATGCCGCCCGCGGCATTTCACCTTGGGATGAGGACGCGGCAGCTGCCGCGCCCATCGCATTAGCCGCGGCGGCAGCCTCGGATCCTATCGCGGAACTGGCAGGGTCAGAGGCTGGGGATCCAAACCCAGAACTCATCGCGGAATCGGCGGGGACCGCGGAAGCGGCGGATCCAATCGCGGTACCGGCGGGGACTATGGAAGCGGCGGATCCGATCGCGGGACCGGCGGGTGCTACCGGAGCGGGGGATCCAATCGCGGGGCCAGTCGCTGAGTTGAAGCCAAAACCCAGGCCCAGGCGCTGGGCGTGGGTGGGAGGCGGGCTAGCCTTCGCCCTTTTGAGCCTGGTGACGTTTGGGTTCGCTATGTCGGGCTCGGGCGCCGGACCTACTCGTGAACAGCCCGAATACGCAGCTGGTGAACAGGTGCCGCAGAATTCATTTGAGGGCTCCCATCAAGGGGAATTCGATGGTGTTCCTCAGGGAGCGATAGAAGGGTTCCCTCAAAGGGAAATCGATGGCGTTCCTGAGGGAGCGATAGAAGGCTCGCCTCAAGGGTCAATTCCATCGGCGTGGCAGCTGGTCAATAACGATCCCAACAACCCCGAAGCCCATCTCGAGCTGGCCAAAGCCTTAGCAATTGAGGGCGACATGGTTCCGGCTAAATCTGAATTTACAAAGGCTTCTGAGCTCTATATAGAGCAGGCTAATTATGTCAGTGCTGCTGAATCGCTCGTTACAGGGCTCGAGCTCACAGGCGCTAATCCGGGCGATGATTTGCGAATATCCAATATTCTCTCGCAGGCGCTCTTCCTGGGGGCCGAATCTGGAGGGATGTTTCCCGCCATTGAGGCGCTCTACGAGATCTCGCCCGAATGGTCGCCTCTGGAAGCTCTTTATGCTCGATCGCGTCTCTACGTCGGGGAGACAGAAGTTGCGGCAGGGATGCTGGATAGAATACTAAATACCGCCCCAGAAGACATCCTCGCTAATGCCGTCATGATCGATGTCCTGCATCAATCCGGGGACAATGAGCAGGCGCTACAGCTAACCAATAAGCTGCTCCAGCGACCTCGCACACCTCCATGGCTCGGCGAGCACCTGCATGGCTACCAGGCAGTGCTTAGCTCTTAGCGGACCTCTCCGCTCTGGCTCGACGAGCAATTTCAGGGCCCTTCCTGCCTGCACTTGGGGCACAGACACCCCGGACTGCCTGGGCAGGCAAGTGGCCTAAGTCCGCCAGGACACTGCTCAGAAGACGAGCACGGGCAAGCAGGCGGCTCCTAGCGCACCACTCCGCGCATACTTAAATTGAATTTGTATTGGGGTAAATTAGGCAGTTCCAAATTGCCGGTCGCCGGCATCGCCCAGGCCGGGGACAATAAAGGCGCGTTCGTTTAAATGATCGTCGACCGCGGCCAGATAAATCGGGACGTCCGGATGTTGTTCTTCCATCGATGAGATCCCCTCCGGTGCACCGATCAAGCCGACGAATTTAATCCGGCTGACCCCCCAGCGTTTCAGAATGTCAACGGTAGCAACGGCAGAACCCCCGGTGGCCAACATAGGATCAAGAACCAAACAAACCGCTACAGTTGGCTCCACAGGAAGCTTGTTGTAATACTCGACTGGACGAAACGTTTCCTCGTCTCGATACAGTCCGATGTGCCACACTTCTGCGGATGGCATCAACTCCCAGACACCCTCGACCATACCCAGACCTGCGCGAAGAATCGGAACCAGCCCAACTTTCTCTGCGAGGTCCGCGCCTTCCGTCTCTTCAAGGGGGGTGGTCACCCTAACTGAATTGAGCTCCAGGTCTTGCGTGGCCTCATAGGCCATGAATGCTGAGATCTCGCGAATGAGCTCTCGAAATTTCTTTGGCTTTGTTCGCGCGTCGCGAATTCTGGTGAGTTTATGGGCGACGAGCGGGTGTTTGGAGATCTGGACCGTCATAATGTCCTGTTGAGCACGTACCTAGCTAACTCCTTCAGGGCCAGGTGCTCGGGCCGATCGGAAGGGATTCCGTCAAGTAGCTTGATGCACGATTCAACGTAATCTGACGCTTCTTGAAACGCTTCATCCACAGCTCCTGAATGCCGGATCCTCTCGATCAGTCGTTCAGCGTCTTGGGAGTCCAATGTACCCGCAATCAGCGCGTCAATCTGGTTGGTATCGTCGGGATTGGCTTCAAGATGATAGATTGTCGGCAGCGTGATTAGCCCCTGCCGGAGATCGCCGCCAACCGGTTTTCCCACCTGATCCGTATTTCCTGTGAAATCGAGAATGTCGTCCACGATTTGGAATGCGACTCCGAGTTGGCGTCCGAATTCCTTCATGGCGTGCACGGTATCGCGATCTGATCCCGCGATTAGAGCGGGCGATTCGGCAGCTAGTTCAAAAAGAGAGCCGGTCTTGGCATAGACTCGATCGAGGTAGTCTCGCCGAAGGTCTCCGGTAGTTGAACCGAAGAGCTGGCTGAGCTCTCCGTTGACAATGATTGCGAGCGTCGCAGCAAACTTTTTTATTAGCGGGAGCGATTCCGTTTCAGCCGCAAGGTGAGCCGCGCGTGCAAACACATAGTCCCCAATCAGGACGGCCGCGCCATCCTCCATCTGTGAGTTGAGGGTAGGAAAGCCGCGGCGGAGTCTTGAACCGTCGATCAGATCGTCATGAACAAGCGTGGCGGTGTGGAGAAGCTCGGCGGCTCCCGCTAGCGTAATGGTGCGTTCACGGTCCGCATCCAGAAGGCCGCCGGCCAAGAGCACCAGGGTGGGGCGGATGCGCTTACCGCCCGAACTCAGGAGCTGATCGATGGCTTCTCCCACGGCAGGTAGCTCCGCCACCATTCCAGCACGCATGCGCGCCTCGACGGCGGCCAGTCCGTCTTCGACAAGTTCAGGAAAAGATTTAGTGCGGGCTTCCATTTAGCCAGCCAAATAGTTGTGTAGCATTTCCAGAAGTATCAGCGGCCACCTTGCCGATCTCAGTGTGCGTCAGCCGTCCAAGCTCCTCAGCAATGAACGGCAAATACGCCGGCTCATTTCGCTGACCCCGATGCGGTTGTGGGGGGAGATAAGGTGAATCGGTCTCCAACAGCAGCCGATCTTGGGGAAGATCTTGAATTATGTTGCGGAGCTCTTCGGCGTTCGGATATGTCAGTGGTCCTGCAACTCCAATAAAGAATCCCGATGCCAGGGCCTTCTCGGCTCCTTGGCGATCGCCTGAGAAGGCGTGCAAAACACCCTTCCCAGGGCGCGAAATTGTCGGCGCCCATTCTAACAGAACTTCAAGTAGCTCTTCCTGAGCCTCACGATTGTGGATAATGACGGGTAGCTCCAATTGGCGAGCAAGCGAAAGCTGATCAATTAGGGCATCCGTTTGCTTGTCGCGCGGTGAATGATCACGATAGAAATCCAATCCGATTTCGCCTACAGCCACGACCTTTGGGGAGCTTGCCAACTTGAGAAGCTGATTCCTTGATGTTTCTGAATAACCTGAGGCGTTGTGCGGGTGGACGCCAACCGATGCGAAAATCCCCTCGTGGCCCTCGGCAATTTCTACTGCCCGCCGGCTGGTCTCCAGATCGATTCCGGGAATAAGCAGGTGTCTAACTCCCGCCTCGTGGGCGCGTTCCAGAATCAGATTTAGCTCATCCGAGAACTGATCCAGCGATAGATGACAATGTGTATCCGTTAGAGTATTCAATCCAATCCAACGATTGCCAGTCCATCCGCAATGATTGAATCGACTCGCTGCTCTTCTGTTGTCTCGCAGTAGACGCGGACAACAGGTTCTGTGCCGGAAAACCTTACCAGCAGCCAGCCGCCATCTTCGAGCTCGAATTTATGCCCGTCCATTCGGTTTATGCCTGTGACTCTGAGCCCTCCAATATGGCTTGGATCGGCGCTTTCAGCTAGGGCTTGTTTTGCTGCTCGCTCACTAGCTTCCATTGGCGTGTCGATGCGCTTGTAGTAACTCGGTCCAACACGATCGAAGAGCAGTTCAATCAATTCCGAAGGTTTGCGCTGTAGCTGAACCATCATGTCCAGAATGTACAAGCCTGCAACAATGCCATCTCGCTCTGGAACGTGACCTCGGAAGGCAAAACCACCCGATTCTTCGCCGCCGATCATGGCATCGACCTCGAGCATCTTGGGCGCAACAAACTTGAAACCTACTCCTGTCTCGAAGATGGGGACATCATACATTTCTGCCAGTTTGAGCAAGAGAGAAGTAGTCGAAAGGGTTTTGACGATTGGCCCGCGCTCTCCGCGTACCTCAAGTAGGTAATAGGCGAGGAGTGCGTATACGCGAAGCTGGTCGACGAAAACCCCGCGTTCGTCGCCGATGCCTACTCTGTCTGCATCCCCGTCTGTAATCACCAGCACGTCCGATCCGGTTTCGATTGTGGCTGCCAGACCCACATCCACATTAGGTGGTATGGGCTCCGGCCGGCGCATCTCAGGAAATATGGGATTTCGATCGCTGTGAATTTCTGCAACTTGAGTGGAGCCGCCGTCCAGCAGATGTGCGAACCAGCCGGCACCGTTGCCCCACATCGCGTCGACCAACACATTTAGGCCGGCATTTCGAATTCGGTCTATATCGACCAGGGTTTCAATCTTGGCGACATATGCAGGCCCAGGATCAATGTATGCGATGGTGCCGGAATCCAACCCTTCGCTAAGCCGAGTTCGAGCTATGTTTTCCGCCGTATCGGGTATGTGCTCTTCGATTCGTATCAAATTCTCCGGGCCAACGGCTCCACCAAAACCATCACGGACCTTGAAGCCATTATCTTCTGGTGGATTATGAGAGGCCGTGATGTTCACCGCTGCGACCGCACTGTGCTCGAGCACAGCGTTCGAAATGGCCGGGGTGGGAGTGGCTTCTTGCGTCAGCAGTACATGAAAGCCGTGCCCCGCCAGAACTTCAGATGCCGCAGCCGCGAAATCCTCGGAGGCAAACCGCCGATCATAGCCAACGACAACCGGCCGGCTTTTCCCTTCCGCTTCAGCAAGGTACTTTGCAAAACCGTCCGCACAGCGGCGGACGGAAGAAAATGTGTAGTTATCGGCAATTCGGCCGCGCCAGCCATCCGTCCCGAATTTGATGGGAACCGCTTCCATTTCTCCTCCTGGGGGACCTTGACGCTTGATCTGGCCTTCTTATGTTGAGTTAAATCCGTGTGAGGCGATTATACCGTGAAATCTTGAACTATCGCATTACCTTGGCCTTCACAGACCGTTATGATAAACTCCACCGGCTACTTTCCGCTCCATTCCTCCGCACCCTCGCGGTGAGTCTGGGGCAAACCCGTGGGGAGGAGTAAGAATGTTACGTAGTTACGAACTAGCCTATATCGCGGACCCCGACCTCGACGAGGAAGCTCTTAACTCGCTCGAAGAAACGGTCAAATCGTGGATTGAAGCTGCAGAAGGCAGGACCACGAATGTAGAACGGTGGGGCAAACGCAAATTGGCGTATTCCATTCTAAAACGCTCTGAAGGTTACTACTTTATATTTGAGACAGAGATGCCGCCTCAAGCTGGCAGGGCAATTGAGAGGGAGCTCGTTTTGAGTGAGCAAGTTTTGCGATTCCTCATTACATCGAGGGACCAGTGATGCACGAGATAAATTTCGAATCTAGCAAGGAGAGAGCACAACATGGCAACTCGATCTAGAGGCAGAGGAGGACCCCGCAGATCATTCAGGAGAAGACCCCGCACCTGTCAGTTCTGCTCGGACCCAAGCAAAATCATTGACTACAAGCAAACAGACGTCTTGAAGAGGCTCATTAAGGACACGGGGAAGATTCGTCCTCGGAGAGACACCGGTACCTGCGCCAAGCATCAACGAGCGCTGGCGAAGGCCATTAAGCGCTCCCGCCATATGGCCCTGATGGCCTTCACGACTCGGCGCTATCGATAGCTCACATTCCAAGAGGCTTACCCTGTTAAATCGAAAGCATGTAGCAAGGGCGGATCGCGAACAGCGGCTTCGCCGTTGGATCCTGATTGGAACAGCAGTCGTGATCGTGACCGTATTAGGGCTCGTAGTGTACGGTTTCTTGCAAGTGCGGCTTGTCCAGCCGACTCAGCCCGTGGCAATTATCGGCGATGGCGAAATCACAACCGCGGAATTCCAGGGGCGGGTCTCGCTTGCCCAGTGGAATCTCTCTAACCAATATTCAAACCTGCAGCAGATAATGCAGATTCTTGGAGATGATCCCGCAACCTTATCTGCCTACCAGTCTCAATTGACCAACATCGGGCAACAGCTGGCCAACCCGCTCTTTGTCGGCAGCTCCATCCTGGATTTGTTGATCGAGGAGGAACTGTTGGAGCAAGAGGCCGCGCGGAGAGGCATAGAGGTTTCAGAGGGCGAAATCGAAACGTTTATCGAGGAGAGGCTCGGCTTTTTTGGTGAGCAGCAAGCGGCCACGCCCGAGCCAGCAGTTGATGGGACTCCAAGCCCTGTAGCCACTCCATATACTCAAGAACTCTACGAGAGAAACCTCGAAGCTTACCTCACCAATGCCGGAGCGTTTGGAGTCGACGAGGCCACGCTCCGGGCCGAAGCTCGCGCCATATTGCTCCGTGATCGTTTGGAAGCAGACTTCGAAGGCGAGGTAGAAGGGACACAAGAGCAAGTTTGGGCTCGCCACATTTTGGTTGAGGAGGAGCTTGCTGCCGCCGATATACTGACTCGTATCGAGGATGGCGAAGAGTGGGGCGACCTTGCCTCTGAGTTTTCGATTGATGAGTCGAACAAGGAGCAGGGGGGCGATCTCAGCTGGTTTGGCCGTGGGCGGATGGTGGAGGCTTTCGAGGAAGCCGCATTTGCGGGAGAGATCGGGGAAATTGTGGGCCCGGTCGAAACAGATTTTGGCTTCCATCTCATTGAAATCCTGGGCCATGAAGATCGAGAACTTGACGCTTCGGCATTTCGGCTCGCCGTGTCCCAAGCGCTCAATGCCCTTATTTCAGAAATACGGGAGGCCGCTGAAATCGAAGTATTGGATTATTGGGTGGATCGAGTGCCCTCTCCCCGTTTCAACCCGGGCCGCTAATTCTCCGCATCTTCATCGTTTCCCTCTGGAAAAAACAGATTTCGTAGGACCCTCTAAAGGGTTTGAAATCTAAGTTTCTCCTATTCTCTCGAGCAATAATAATATGCGCAGGACTCTCAGAAGGACTTGGAGGCAAACTGTCAACTATCCCCCTGGCAAAAACAGAGTTCATAGGACCCTCAGAAGGACTTGAAGGCGAAGTTTCCACCAGCTATACTGATTCATAAGCACCCTATGAAACTTGAGAGACTCTTAGAGGCGCTTCCCGAGAAAACCTCACCCAGCGACGAGGAGCAGATCCGGCGCGCCTATGATGTCGCCAAGAAGGCTCACAAGGGCCAGAAGCGAGCATCCGGCGAGCCGCACATCAATCACTGCTTGGCGGTTGCAATCATTATGGCGGAGCTGGGCGCTCCAACTCCAACCATCGTAGCCGCGCTCCTTCACGATACAGCTGAAGACACCGATCTATCGCTCGAGGATATCGATCGAGAATTTGGATCAGAGGTTGCTCAGCTCGTAGACGGCGTGACCAAACTCACGCAACTTCCACGAGTAAGCCGCAGGAATCAAGGTGAGCGCTCCGAACGACGCGAGCTCGCAAATGAAACCCTGCGCAAGACCTTTTTGGCCATGGGGGATGATGTCCGGGTAGTCGTGATCAAGCTTGCCGACCGACTGCACAATATGCGGACCTTATCCCATCTGTCGGCTGAGCGTCGAGGGCGGATTGCGGTCGAGACGATTGAAATATTTGCTCCCCTGGCCAGCAGGCTTGGGATTTGGCAGATCAAATGGGAGCTGGAAGATCTAGCCTTTCGCTATGTATATCCCGATGAGTACAAGTTGCTTGCAGATCAGGTAGCCATTCGTCGCGTGGATCGCGAAGACGACATGAATGTCATTCGGGAGAATGTGGAAATCCTCTTGAAAGAAACTGGGATTGAAGCAGGGGTCAAGGCCAGGCCCAAGCATCTTTACTCGATCTTCCGCAAAATGGAGCGCAAAGATGTTCCATTTGAAGAAGTGTACGACGTCCGAGGCGTCAGGGTCCTTTTGGACTCCGAATCGGATTGCTACACGGCGCTAGGGGTCATTCACAACCGGTGGAAGCCGGTACCCGGCACATTTGATGACTATATTGCAACCCCCAAAGACAACTTCTATCAATCCCTCCATACCGCAGTAATCTTTGACGACGGCGCCACGGTCGAGGTTCAAATCCGCACTCCCGAGATGGAAGAGAATGCCGAATTCGGAATCGCGGCGCATTGGAGATATAAGGAAGGGCGTGTCCGCGACGACGGGTTCGAGCGACGCGTCAACTGGCTTCGCAGCTTAATGGAATGGCGTCAGGATGTTACGGATGCTGGCGACTTCGTGGATGCCATGAAGTCCGACGTCTTTGAGGATCGCGTATTCGTATTTACCCCTCATGGAGACGTGATCGATTTGCCCGTAGGTTCCACTCCCATTGATTTCGCGTATCACATCCACACAGAGATTGGACATCGCTGCCGGGGAGCTCGAGTAAACGGCAAATTAGTTAGCCTCGATTCCAAACTTAAAACCGGCGACTCAGTTGAGATCCTGACCACAAAGCGAGGCGGGCCCAGTCGCGACTGGCTCAATCCCAGCCTTGAAATGGTCAAGAGCCAGAGAGCTCGCACGAAGATTCGCCAATGGTTCCGGAAACAGGATCGGAAGCAAAATATTTCACATGGCCGGCAATTGGTCGACCGTGAAGTTCGACGGCTGGGGATTCAAAAATTTGATATCGACCAGCTTGCGGAGGAAATGAAATATCCGTCCGGCGATGAGCTTCTCGCCGCGGTTGGTGTAGGCGACATCAACCTTGGAAAGATCGTGAATCGGGCGGCCGAGCGGGAAGACGCCATTCCGGAAAAGATCGAACGACCCAGCACGCCAAAAGAGAGCGTAGAAGTAAGCGTTCTGGGGCTTACCGGCCTTCTAACGCATTTAGGCCGGTGCTGCAATCCCGTTCCCGGCGATCCAATCATTGGGTATGTGACCCGCGGGCGGGGGGCAACCATTCACCGGCAGGACTGTCCGAATGTGCTTCGAATCAAAGACAAGGAGCGATTAGTAAGCGTATCATGGGGCAAGGTAAAGGATACCTACCCCGTGTCGGTTCAAATTCGCGCTTACGATCGTGACGGCTTGATGCGAGATGTCTCAACCCTCGTGACGAACGAGGGGATCAGCATGTCTTCTATTCATGTATCGACGGAAAAAAGCTTAGCCATTTTCGAGCTCGTCATGGGTATCACGGACCTTACTCAACTGAGTCGCCTCTTAAATCGACTTGAAGCGCTTCCTAACGTGCTCGAAGCGCGCAGAGTCCGGCCGGGGTAAATCCAATTGCCTAGAATTCGATGCCACTATGTTGAGTGTGTCTTTCTGGATGGAGGCTACTGCGGAGCTTCGTCAGTGGAGATTGATCCGGAGGTTGGCTGCATGACCTTCACCCACGTTGCGGATGCATCCGAAGACGATAATTGGAACGAAGTGGAACTGGAGGAGGCGTGGGAGGAGGAAGAGATCTTCGAGCCGGAAGACGAGGACGACGACTTATGGTTGGAGGATGCAGGGCCTGGAGCCTGAGGCTCCGGCAACTCAATCTCTAGACCAAGACCGGCGTCCCCCGGTCTTTTTTTTGTACCTTAGTCTTCGTTTGTCTGGCTATCTGTGGAGGTCTTGACACGCTCGGTAAGAGTTCGAGCGAGGATGTCATCTTGCGCACCTCTGTGCTCGTCGATCGATTGCGAAGGGTCAGATGATGGCGACTCGGATGAAGGGGTCTCCATGGCCTGCCGGAGAGCAACTTCCATCGCAGTTGGCATCTCCTCTTCCTCCTCTTCGTTCACATCCTCCATTAGCGCTTCCAGGCTAATGTTCATCGTCAGCCGGATTTGTTTCTTGCCCCGATCGACTTCGAGTACCGCGACCTCGACCTCGTCGCCCACTTTGGCTACCTCGGCCGGATTGCGCACGTAGCCATCGCTCATTTCGCTGACATGAACCAGTCCTTCTCGTTCGGCGCCAATGTCTACAAAGGCGCCATAATTCTCGAGCCTTGTCACGGATCCAATGGCTTTCAAACCGGGTTTGATCTGGTCCCATTTTAAACGGGTGGGGCGAATCATGGTCAGCTCGAGCCGATTGGCGTCGGGATCAACTTTGTGCACCCAAAGCTCGAGCTCTTGCTCGACGGTCAACACATCCTCAACGCGGTTGGAACGGGGCAGCAAGCGAGACAGGTGAACAAAACCATCCGATTCGGCACCAACATCTACGAAAGCGCCTGCGACTTTAATGCTGCTGACCTTACCCTGCACAGCATCGTCTGTTTTCAAATCGGTCAGTTTAGTCATGAATCCTCTGCGCTCGAAAAGCCTCGGCGGATAAGCAAGAACCAATCTCCGATATTCGCGAACCGATCGCTAGGATCGAAAACCGGCCCAATGCTCGCTCCTTGAACATCAGAACTAATCGCATATGTATAAACTGGATGATAAAGCATTAGAGCAGGGGTTTGATCCCGGAACCGAAACTGGAAATCCCGGTAGAGTTCCTGTCGCCGCTCCTTGTTGGTTGTAATACGAGCTTGCTCGAGCCAGATGCTTATGTTTCGATCTTCAAATCCGCTGTAATTTTGGCCGGTCTCCGCTTGCGAATCGTGCCAAAAGGAATAGGGGTCGGGATCGGCAACTTGAGAGGCATCCAGCTCAGTTAGCACAGCATCAAACTTCCTTGGAATCAGCACGTCGGAAAGTAAGGTTGGGGCCGAAAGCGGCACCAATTCCACTGCAATTCCCACATTCTGCCAACTAGACTGCAGCATCTGGGCGACTTCGACATACTGCGGATCGTCGATATGAGTTAGCTGGAGAGATAGCTGATCTTCACCGTCCGTGCGAACGTACTCCGCCGAACCGCGCCGGATTCCGGCAGGAACCTCCCAGCCTAGGCCAGCCAATAGCTCCTCCGCTGCGGCAACGTCGAACGGAAGCGGTTCAAGATTGGTGGCGGAAGCCCAGTGGCCTGGCAGAATGGGTCCTGAGGCCATAACTCCCTGACCACCCAATAGATCCCCAATCATGCGTTCCCGATCGACTGCCATCATTAAAGCCTGCCGAAAATCCTTCTCGCCCAGATAAGTCTTGACGGGGTGCTGCGTATTCAGAAAGACTATCGAGGTGCTCGGGCTTCGCACACTGTGCAAATTGAGATCGGGCTGCGCTAGCACCAATTCCAGAATATCCTCGGAAACCTGACCGATACCGTCCACCTCGCCGTCGTTGAAGGCCTGGAGTGCAGCT
>JAZGCZ010000144.1:0-4941 GCA_036477195.1 Anaerolineales bacterium
TCCTGTTTGCATTACGGGGCGATGGCAAGAACGACTTCTGGCGCTACAGCACCTCGGGCGATAGCTGGACACCCATGGCCGACACCTTGGGCAATGTGAAGCAGGGCGGCGCGCTGGCCTACACCGGCGGGGATTACATATTTGCCTTTCGAGGAGCGAAAAAAGATTTCTGGCGCTACCAAACCTCGCTTGATTTTTGGGTCCCTGTTAAAAAGGCGCCGGACAATGTGGAATTTGGCGGCGCGCTGGCATATGACGGCGGCATCGAAATCTACGCCCTGCGTGGAAGTGGTAAGAAAGACTTCTGGCGCTACACCATACCCATCGAGGATGTCTTTGAATACAATCTGAGGGCCAAAGTCGACAAAAAATACAGGATCGACGCACGAATTCGTATCTCTGGCGGTACGGTGACCGTACTCATGTGGGATATTAATTGATGTTCAGATCTCGCCGCGAACCAGGTGTTTCGGAAGCAGCTGCGCCACGGCTAGGGCCGATAGTCGTGGATCTCAACTTCCTGCCCGATCGATATCGCGGGCGTGGGTTACGCACTCTTATCGCGCTGCGTCCCTGGCTCTTTCTAGCCGGCTTTGCTTTGCTGCTGATCCCCTCCGCGCGGCTCTTCGGGAGGCACGCGGTAGAGCTGGCGACTGTGGAGACCGATTTTGAGGCGGTGAGCGCGGATATGGAGGGTTATCAACCGCTCGCCGACGAGCGCGCTCTGCTCGAAGCACGCATCATCTCGGTAGAGGCTCAGATCGTCGAAATTCAGGCCGCCTACGACACGATCAACATACAACTCGTTACCTGGAGTGATGTGGTTCCGCTCATCCTTGCCCAGGTTCCGACTGGCGTGGAGCTCACTCTCCTTTCCCAATCGGACGAAGAGGTTGTGTTGGAAGGGTGGGCGGAGGCCTACGCCCTGCCTTCCATCCTCGCAGACAACCTTGAGGCACTCGACCAATTTGAAACGGTCACGATCCAGTCCGTTGCCCTTACGAATCAAGTAGAGGAACTTGAGGTTGTGGAGCCCGCCGCGCCCGACGATTCGGCAGCAGAGCAGCCACTTGGCGAGGGAGGGGAAGAGGCACCCGCTTCGGATAACGATGCCCAGCCGCTAAGCGAGGCAGGGGAAGAGACCGCTAGTGGACAGCCCCCTATCGTTACTGAGGTCGTAGTTGCAGAAGAAGAGCCCTCTAGCGCTACAGAGGACAGGCGGCCGCCGCTCTACCGATTTGAGATTCAAATACTTCTCCCCTCGTTCGTCGAGCCCGACCCGGAGCCCCTCGATGAGGGCTGAGGCACCGGTCAACCAGAGGAAGTAATTGACGCTTCAACGGATCTTGAACTCTATCAAAGCAAATCCGGGCCGAGCAGCGCTCGCGCTGGCGGCGCTGCTCGGCTTGGTCAACACATTATTAATCGCTACAGCATTACTCAACCGATCGACTGCTAGCGAGCTCGCGGTTGAAGTCATCGCTCTATCGGAAAGCCTGGCCCAGCTCCGCCAGGTCGAACGAGAAGGCCTGCAGGGCCTCGAGCAAGGTGCGCTCTCGGCCGAGGCTGAATTGGCGGCCCTGGAGCGGTCTTTCCCAGAACTTGGAGAGCCGTTCGACATTTACCGGCGGGGTTTTGCTCTGGCGAAGGCCAATCAAATCGAAATCCGTCTAATGGCAACCGGGGCCTCTCGTTTCGAGGAAACCCCGGTCGGCTTGTTGAAGATCACCACCTATCAGGTTGAGGGAGTAGGGCAACACCGGAACTGCATCGGATTGATGGGAGCGCTTGAGCGGACCGGGCTGGAGACTCTCGCACTTGAGGGGATCACCCTCGGCCTGGAAAACGATGCCTGCAACTTTGGGGTCGTCTTGGCCAGTACAGCCGAGCTCGGAGAGAGGGATATAGATGGCTAAGAAGGTAGGCACGATCGACTTCGACGGACGAACCATCCGCCTTCTGATTTCAAAGAGCGGGAAGGTCCTGCATTGGGCCAGTGCAACCGTCTCCGCGCAGGTCATGAACCAGGGATTGATCGTCAATCCGGAGGAGATGGCGAAAGAAATCCAGGGGCTGCTTGGCTCCAAGGGAGTACCTCGGAAGCGGTTCGTCACCAGCCTCACGGGCCACCGGACCGCCTCCCGGCTTATTACCGTGCCGAGAGTAAAGACGAAGTTTTTAGATGAAGCCGTGCGCAGGAAGGCCAAGCAAGAAATGCCGCTGCCTATGGATGAGACCTACCTGTCGTGGCAAGTGCTCGGCGTAAAGAATGGCCAGATCAAAATCTATGCCTTTGCGGTGCCAAAGGTCGTGATCGACCGGCAAGTCGAAACGCTTAAGATCGCCAAGCTGAAGCCGCAGGCGATGGACCTCAAGCCGCTTGCGCTCGCGCGCGCGGTGCACGATCCAAATTGCATCATCGCGAATCTTGAAGATCAGAGCGCGGGGGTGGTCCTGGTGGTTTACGGGACGCCCGAGCTTATACGCAGCGTGCCTCAGACGACGGAAGATGCCAGTCCACAAGAGCGAGTGGAGAAGCTGGCTCAGGAGTTGAGCCGCACGGTTCAATTCTACGACGAAGGACACCGCGATACGCCGCTCGATCCAAAGACCAAGGTCTATGCGACAGGGCTGTACCTTGAGGCCGAAAACATCCGCGAACTCCTGGCAGAGCACACGCCTTATGAGGTCGTTCTGCCTCCTCCATCCATTCAAGTCCCGGAAGAGTTCCCAGTGGCCGCCTTCAGCGCAAATCTGGGACTGGCCATGAAGAGCTTCTGATGCTGGTATTCATGTTGGCTGGTCTGCTTGTCGGAAGTTTCCTGAATATGTGTATCGACCGATTTCCGCGCGATGAATCGATCATCAACGGACGATCCCATTGCGATGCTTGCGGACACAAACTCAGAGCCAGAGACCTAGTTCCGATCCTCAGCTACCTGTTCGTGAGGGGGCGCTGCTACTTCTGCGGAGTGCGGATCCCAGTCCGAAACCTTGGGGTGGAGATCGGCACTGCGCTGATGTTCGGTGTGATCTGGCTGCGCTACCCGGGAAGTTGGGAGACGGTGCTTGTGGCTTTTTACACGTCGCTCTTGATCGTGTTCCTGGTGATCGACCTCGAGCGCGGGGTGATCCTGAACCGGGTCAGCTACCCGGCCATCGCCGTGGCGCTTTTATTCGCGCTGCTGATTCCTGAACGCACAGCGCTAGAAATGCTGGCCGGCGGATTGATCGCCTTTGGTGTTTTGCTAGCGATCGCACTCATATTTCCCTCGGGCATGGGCATGGGGGACGTTAAGCTGGCAGCTTTCATTGGATTGACGGTGGGCTATCCCTACGTCTGGTTGACACTCTTTCTGGCATTTGTGCTCGGAGGATTGATCGCCGGCGCGCTCGTGATGGCCAAAGTGGTGGGTCGCCGGGATCCGATCGCATTCGGGCCATTCCTGGCGACAGGCGCCGTCGTCACGATGCTCTTCGGGGACCAGATCCTGCGCTGGTGGTCGGGAGGTTTTTGATGCAAATCGATGAACTGCTCAAGCTCGCGGTGCAGAGGCAGGCCTCCGACCTGCACGTTCGTGCTGGCGCCCCGCCGATTCTGCGTATCCATGGGGGCCTGATCCCGGTGGGAGATGGCCACGCGGCCGCGCTCAGCTCCGAAGAGACGACTCAGGCGTTTAAGGATGTAACAAGAGAGGGGGATCGCCAGGAATTTGCGGCGACCCGCGAACTCGACTTCCACTACGAGGTGCCGAATCTAGCCCGCTTTCGAGTGAACGCCAGTGTGCAGCGCGGTTCGATATCGCTGGCATTCCGAAGGATCGGCCTGACGATTCCATCCATTGAGGAATTGAACCTGCCGTCGATCTGCGGGAGCCTGGCGCTGAAGCCGCGCGGGCTGATCCTCGTGACCGGTACGACCGGAAGCGGAAAGTCCACCACGTTGGCCTCCATGATCCAGCACCTCAATCAGCGCGACGCACGGGTGGTGGTCACGATTGAAGACCCGATCGAGTACCTGCACGAGGACCAGCGCTGCGTGATAACCCAACGCGAGGTCGGGCAGGATACCGAGTCGTTTGCTAGAGCTCTGCGGTCGGCGCTGCGGCAGGACGTGGACGTGATCCTGGTGGGCGAGATGCGGGATCAGGAGACGATGGCGGCTTGCCTGACGGCAGCTGAGACCGGCCACTTGGTGATGTCGACCCTACATACCAGCAGCGCCTCGATGACCATCGACCGCGTGATCGACGTGTTTCCGCCGCACCAGCAGGATCAGATTCGGATGCAGCTCTCTCTGACATTGGAGGCGGTGCTCTCCCAGACCCTGCTGCCGCGCATCGACGTCGAGGGCCGTGTGCCGGCGGTCGAGATCATGCTTTCAAATACTGCAGTGCAGAACCTGATCCGTGATGGTAAGACGCATCAGATGCCCACCGTGATCCAAAGCAGCGCCGAAATCGGCATGCAGTCGCTGGAGCAGTCGCTAAGCGGCGTGCTTCAAAAGAATATGATCTCCATGGAAGACGCCCTGGCGGCGGCAAATGACCCCGAAGCGCTGAAGGCGCTCGTGGCGCGTAGGTAGCCTAGGACCATCGAATTAGGACTGTATGGTGTATGTAAGGGCCCTGTAAGCGCTTCGGAGACCTGAATGTGCAATACTGCTCGTGGAGAAACTCAGTAAACCTGTATGGGGAAGGAGGCACTATACGAATGCAATTATGGATGAACCGCTACGTTTGAAGAATCTGAAACGAATTCTGAAAGAGTAAATGGAGGCAAACAAATGCTGAGAAAACTTAGAAGGGGACAACAAGGCTTTACACTCGTCGAGCTGCTGGTAACGATCGCCATCCTGGGCACCTTGTTCGGGATCGTGACCTTGGCCCTGAACGGCCTGACCACGAATACAACCGCCAACATCGCGAGAGCCGAGCTGGA
>JAZGCZ010000145.1:0-3095 GCA_036477195.1 Anaerolineales bacterium
TATTAGAAACCTTTGATAAGTTCGATCCAAAGGTGGCGAAGCTCGCTCGCAAGCTCTTTGATGAGCATCACATCGATGGCGAGGTGAGGCCCGGTAAGATGACAGGCGCCTATTGCTTGACCGTCGAACCGGCTCTAACCCCGTGGGTTATGCAGAACTTTCAGGGGCGGCCGGAGGATGTGTCGACAATGGCCCACGAGCTTGGCCATGCCATCCACTCACTCCTGGCCGCCGATCATACGGCTCTGACTCAGGGCTCATCCCTCCCACTGGCGGAGACCGCCTCCACCTTCAGCCAGATGCTGCTTGTAGATGAGCTGCTGGAGCGGGACCCGGACCCGGCGGTGCGCCGCGATCTCTTGTTTCAGCAGATGGATGATTCCTTCGCCACCATCCAACGCCAAGCGTTCTTTGCGCTGTTTGAAAAGAAGGCTTTCGAGCTCATCGAGGGTGGGGCATCGGTGGACGATCTCACATCGGCCTACTGGGAGAATCTCGAGGCCCAATTCGGCGATTCGCTTGAACTGAATGATGAATTTAAATACGAGTGGAGCATGATCCCCCACTTCCACAATGCCCCCTTTTATGTTTACGCTTACGCCTTCGGACAGCTGCTCGTGTTGTCGCTGTACAAGCAATATCGGGAAGAAGGGGATTCATTTAAGTCGCGATATCTGGAGATCCTGTCGGCGGGTGGATCGGATTCGCCGGTGCGGACACTGGAGCGAGCGGGAATTGACGTGTCGTCTCCCGACTTCTGGAACGGAGGGTTTCAGGTGGTAGAGGAATCACTTCAAAAGTTGGAAGCCATACCTATTGAAGCCTGATAGTTGACGCGCGTCCGGTAATGAGTGCGAATTTAGACTTAGATTTATGGGAGAGGAACACATCGAATCTCTAAAGGTGCTGCCAGGAACCGCGCTCGAGCTAGCGGATTGGGAATGGCATGACATCGAGGCACACTACTTGGATCTCGAAGGCCGAGAGGTCAATTCACAGACGATCGATGAGTGGCTGACGGCCTGGTCCCGCCTCAAGGAATTGGTGCAGGAGGCGCTCGATCGGCTCTATGTGGACAAGACGCTAGACACTGCGGATGAGGCACGCGAGGCGCGCTACAACACCTACCTTGAACAGATCTTTACCCCTTCGGAAGAACACGAACAGAGGCTGAAAAAGAAGCTGTTGGAGTCCGGGCTGGAACCGGATGGCTTTGCCATTCCTCTGCGCAACCTTCGAGCCCAGGCCCTTAATTTCCGAGAGGCCAATTTACCTCTGCTTGAAAAGGAAAAGAAGCTCGAATCGGAGTACGACAAGATTATTGGAGCGCAATCGGTCGAATGGGAAGGCGAGAAGATCACCCTCCCCCGCTTATTTCGGGAACTTGAACAGCCCGAGCGGAGCACGCGGGAAACTGCATGGAGGCTCGCGATGGGCCGTTACCAATCCGACCGTTCCGCTATCAATGATGTGTGGGTGCGCTTGTTCGAATTGCGCAGCGAAATCGCAGCTAATGCCGAGATGCCAGACTACCGCGCCTATCGATGGCAGGAGCTCCTGCGCCTGGAGTACACGCCTGATGATTGCATGCAATTCCATGAGGCGATCGAAGAGGTGGTGGTACCCGCGGCGAACAAGATCTTAGAGAGAAGACGAGAGGCTCTGCAACTGGAAGCCCTGCGCCCATGGGATCTGCAAGCAGACATGTTTGGCCGGCAACCGCTCGCGCCGTTTTCGACGGCGGAGGAACTGATCGGCAAGGCCTCCAACATCTTCCATGCGGTGGATCCAGAGCTTGGCGGGTATTTCGATACGATGGAATCCGAGGGTCTGCTTGACCTCGATAACCGGGCGGGGAAGGCTCCCGGCGGTTACGCCGAGTATTTCCTTGCCGCGAGGCGCCCATTCATCTTCATGAACGCCGTCGGTACCTCCGGTAACGTCGAGACCCTGCTCCACGAGGGCGGGCACGCCTTTCACGTGTTCGAATTTGCGAAACTTCCCTATTTCCAGCAAATGACAATCCCCCTGGAATTTGCAGAAGTGGCCTCGATGTCCATGGAACTGCTATCCGCTCCATACCTGACCACCAGAAACGGCGGATTTTATTCAGAGCCAGAGGCGGCGCGCAGCCGCATCCAGCACCTTGAGGGCATGATTTTGTTCTGGCCTTATATGGCGGTCGTGGATGCCTTTCAGCATTGGGCATATACGAATTCGCAGGCGGCAGCAGACCCTGATTCTTGCGACACGGCGTGGGCGCGGCTCTGGGATCGATTCTTAGCCGGCGTAGACTGGAGCGGATTGGAACAGGAGAAAATGACCGGTTGGCACAGGAAGCTGCACATCTTCCGCTATCCGTTTTACTATGTTGACTATGGGCTGGCCCGATTGGGTTCAGTTCAGATTTGGAAGAATGCCATGGATGACCAGGCCAGGGCCGTGAAACAGTACAGGGAAGCCCTGGCGCTTGGCGGTACCGCTCCGTTGGTTGAGTTGTATCGGCGAGCCGGAGCGAAATTGGCTTTCGATTCGAAAACGCTCGGTGAGGCGGTATCGTTGATCGAATCCACCCTAGACGAGTTAGAAGAAAGAAGTGCTGACAGACCATCCCTGGAGGAGCTAGAAGAAAGAAGTGCAGATTAACCATCCCAAAGGAGCTAGAAGAAAGGAGTGCTGACTGGCCATCCCACCGCTAGGGAAGTGGGCAGGACCCGTGATCGAATATCAATGAATGACGATTTGAAAGTGGAGCGTGGCGTGTATTGGGCGCTAGCAGGGTTTTGGGGAGCGGGAAGTATCGGGCGCTATTTAGAAGTTGGAGAGCGGAGAGGGTGGGATTCGAACCCACGGTAGCCCGAAGGCTACAACGGTTTTCGAGACCGTCCCGTTCAGCCAGACTCCGGCACCTCTCCGTCTGTGATTATAACTTCGGGCCCTGCACAGCCAGTATTGCGCGCCCAAGCGCGCGAAAGTGCTCGAATGAGCTCGAGAGCGTGCGAAAGCTTGAAAAGTGGGGTTTGAGATTCGCAGATTTCTGTCCAGAATTCGACCGCTTGCCTGGCTATGTTAGGTATGTTACAAATACCACAAAT
>JAZGCZ010000146.1:0-3385 GCA_036477195.1 Anaerolineales bacterium
AATGCGCCGCTGCTCGTCCTGGACGATCTGGGAACGGAGTCCATGACGCCGTGGGTGCGCGAAAAACTCTACCAATTATTTGGCTACCGTTTCGACGCCAAGCTTCCAACGGTGATTACGTCTGCGAGCACACCGAATAAGATGGATCCACGTATTCGGGCCTGGACCGATCGTGAGCTTTGCGTTCGCAGGCTCATCACCGCCCCGTCCTATCGTGGAGTTCGCTGAGGCCTGCATGTTAGAATCCGCCACCTCATTACCCGCCCCCATCGTCTAGGGGACTAGGACGTGGCCCTTTCAAGGCCAAGACCGGGGTTCGAATCCCCGTGGGGGCACCTCTCGTAAGTTCCCTGTAAGCTCTTTCCCCGCCAGTTCCTTCTAGAATGGACACAAACCGCCTTTCCGTGCGGACGGTTAATGTGTCCAACGATAACAATAGAGTACTGATCGCGGACGATCACGACAGCACCCTCGACCACTTGGGAGAGGTGCTGGGCGATTGGGGTTATCAGGTCGTCGCCGTCGATGATGGCGAAGAGGCCTGGGAGATTCTCCAGCGTGCCGATGCGCCACGAATGGCCATCTTGGACAAGAGCATGCCGGGGATGGACGGGGTGGAAATAGTACGCCGCGTGCGTGAACAATCCCAAGAGCCCTATATCTACATTCTCCTGCTTACCATGTACGATCAAGAAAAACATCTTGTCGCCGGCCTGAATGCGGGAGCCGACGACTACATCGTCAAACCCTTCCGGTCCCACGAATTGCAGGCTCGGCTCGAAGCCGGCAGACGCATCCTGGAAATCCAGGAACAGCTAATCCATACGCGGGATAAGCTGCACTCTCAAGCCACAACAGACGCCGGTACCGGCCTCTGGAATCGATCTGCTATCCTGGAGATCCTTGACCGCGAGCTTGATCGAGCCAGACGAATGGGCGAGCATATCGGTCTGGCGATGATTGACTTGGATGAATTCAAACGGATTAACGATTCCTACGGGCATCAAGCTGGAGACACAGTATTGTTGGAATGTGGGCAGCGAATGCGAAATTGCGTCCGTACGTATGACGCTACCGGTCGCTACGGAGGCGACGAATTCCTCTCCGTACACCCGGGCTGCGACATTGAAACGGCGGTGATGCTGGGCGAGCGGCTACGCCGGGAAATTGCCAAGGAGACGGTGATGATTGGCGAGGCACCGATGTGGGTCACGGCCAGCGCAGGCGTCGTTTCCAGTGAGCTCTTTCCTGAAGCCGACGCCAACGAGCTGATCGCACTTGCCGATGAGGCGCTCTACGTCGCCAAGCGAGCCGGACGGAATCGTCTCGAGATCGCTGAGAAGTTCGCCGAGGCATAACGCGCGCTGAGGTGAGGTTATTTGAGAGGCCCCCTTAGGGGGATTGGGACAAGTGAGGCTACTTGAGAGGCCCCCTTCAGGGGGCCTTTGGGTTCAGGCAGTAGAATTGGGGCATTTCCTGAGGAGGTCCAATCGTGGTTCTGGTGACCGGTGGCGGTGGATATGTCGGCAGCCATATCGTTCGGCGGTTGTCGGAATCTGGAGAATGGGTGCGCGCGTTGGTTCGTGACCGGCATCGCGTCATGCGCGAGGGGCGACTTGACGGTTTCAAGACTGAAATCATTGAAGGCGATGTCACAGTGCCGGAGAGTCTCTCATCCGCCTTTGACGGTGTTCAGTCCGTTATTCACACGGTTGCCATCGCCATTGAAAAGGGGGGACAGACCTATGAGCAAGTCAACTATCGAGGAACAGTCAACGTCGTAGATGCTGCCCAGTCAGCTGGAGTGGGCCGCTTCATCAATCTCTCACAGCTTGGGGCTGATTCGTCGCTACCCTACCGCTTTCTGGCCTCCAAAGGGCGTGCTCAGGAATATGTGGCAGATTCGAGTTTGCGGTGGACTGCCTTCCGTCCCTCCGTCATCTGGGGGCCGGAGGACGAGTTTGCCAATACGTTCGCCCGACTCATCCCGTTTTCGCCGCTTATCTATCCCATCGTTGGCGACGAGAGATCAAAGTTCGAGCCTGTCTGGGTGGAAGATGTCGTGTCGAGTATGCTGAAAACACTGCCCGATGCTGACGCTATTGGCCGAGAATTTGAATTAGGTGGCCCGGAAGTCCTCACGCTAGAGGAAATCGAGCGGCGCACGCTCGCCGCAGTTGGCGCAAGTCGAGCTATGGTGCGCTTCCCGATGCCACTTTTACGGGTGATTGTGGCCTTAATGGAAGCTCTGCTCCCTGCGCCCCCCGTGACACGTAGCTTATTGGAATTGCTTGCCGTGAGCAACGTGACCCAACAAAACGCTCTGACAAAATTCGTGCCTAATCCTCGCCCATTCACCCCTGAAAACCTTTCAAGTTACATGGCAAATTTCAAGGCCAGCTCAACGGTTGCACAGTTCCTGGGCAGATCATAACAACTCAGAATCCCCCTAATATGTCCGCATTGGCATGCGGCGAAAGCCACCCGATTTCAGTGTCAGATCGCCTTGATCCCCTTTACAGTTCCACCTCACATCGTAAGGTGACTGATAGATTTCCAGGCAGGTTGCTAAGGTCGGTGAAAGTTGGTGCCCATACAATGTGGCCAAGTAGAAAGGACTGGACATGTTAACTTTGGGCGCTGAGACAACAGAGAATTCCCGATCGATCCTGGTGGTCGACGATGAACGCGGCTTCTGCGATGTAGTGACCGTAATCCTGGAGAGCCAGGGCTACGAGGTGCAGCAGGCCCACCACGCGAACGATGCGTTCGGCATGCTGGATGAAACCCGCCCCGACCTGATCCTCACAGACATGATGATGCCCGATATCGACGGCGTTGGACTAATCAAACGGCTGCAGGAAACACCTGCTTGGGCAGACATCCCGGTGGTCATGATCAGCGCTTACTCGGAACCCGAGATACAAGAAAATGCCTTTGAAGCAGGCGCGTCCGGGTTCATTGCGAAGCCTTTCTCGGCCAGCGAACTGCGCTCAACCGTGGGCGCTTACTTCACCGAGAATTAGTCCATGAACTTCGCAATCACTCAAGCGATCACGAGGGCAGTGACCCAATAGCGATTGATTGATCGATCGGTTCGCTAAATGCCTACCGCTCCCCACCTCCGTGGGGAGTTTTATTTCTGTGGCCGGACTGGCGGGCATGGGTGGTCCGGAAATCGGGCAGATCAAGCGGTTGACGCTCTTTTGCGGCCCGAATACAATGCGGCTGGAGAGGGCAAATGACGACTCGTCGCGTCGCACTTTGGATTGTATCGATCGGCTTCGGCTTGGTCTCCACCGCGGGGACCATCATCATTTTTGGTTCGGACCTAACTAAATTCTGGACCAACTTTCTCTTCATCGGGGACCTCCCCATTCTGCTC
>JAZGCZ010000147.1:0-14666 GCA_036477195.1 Anaerolineales bacterium
CTAGCAACTCCAAAAAGCCCACATGGTAGAATCGCTTGCCCCTCAATTTAGAGCGGGATCTGTGCAATACCGCTTGTCGGGGCCTTGAACTGGCCCCGTAATCTTGAGGGGTCTAATATCTGCGAAATTGCGCGTGGAAAATTCGCGTCCGGTGTTCCCGCAGCATCCAGGGGGACTCCGTCAGACTGAATTTTGGGAAACATATGATTCGAGAATTGGATTGGCGAGACCTACCACTACTGCATAGGGTAAGAGATCGCGGCTTGTGCCCTGACTCCCAGCTGGCCTTCACGCGTGGTGCTCACGCCATGCAAAATGCCCTGCTAGACCCCTTTATCCCGGGTAAGTCGGCAGTCACCTTGGTATCTCGCAACGGCGACGTCGAAGCCGTAGGGCAGTGCATCTACCGCTCGGACGCTCCCAACGCGCGACTTTCTTTCTTTGGCCCAGTGGAAGCCCTTGATGATGATACGGGTCTCAAGCTGCTTGAATCGCTGGCTGCAGCGGTAGGCGAGCACGGCGCGCCAAACCTCATTGCCGAGGTAGATGAGCGCAGCGAGGCTTTTGAACGCCTTCGATCGGCGGGTTTTGCGATCTATGCCCGGCAAAGGATCTGGCGGCTCGACGAGACCGAGGAGGATTTCGAGCCCGCCGAAGGCGATATATGGCGTGTTGAAAACTCGGAGGACAAGATCGCCGCCCAAAGCCTTTATCACAATATCGTGCCCGGATTGGTCCAGCAGGTCGAGCCTCCGCCAGCCCGTCCCGGTCATAACCTCGTGTACTGGCGAGAGGGGGAATTGTTGGGCTATCTAGATGTCGAGCGCGGCTCTCTTGGCACCTGGGCCCAGCCTTATTTCCACCCGGCGGTCGAGGGTTTTCAAGGGTTGCTCGGCGCCTACCTAAAAGAGGTGCGGAGAGATCGGCCGGTGTATGTGTGCGTCCGGTCCTACCAGAGTTGGATGAGTCGACCACTGGAGCGTTTGTGGTTTGAGCCAGCTGTCGATCAGGCCGTTATGGTCAAACGACTGGCGATTGGAGTTCGAAGGCAGGTCGCGAGCCCGTTACCAACAGTCGAAGGAACTTATCCGGAGCCAACCGCACCGATTGCTCGGATCGAGGATCCGGTCGGTGCTTCCAAATGACGACAAGGCGCATCACCGACGACCTGGACACCCTGCAGGGTGTCCTACCTCCCCATATCACCGACAAACTAACTGAGATTAGTCGGCCAGACGATCTGCTCGAGATCATTCTAGACATCGGGCGTGTGCCAACAGCTCGCTATGTCGACGGTGAGATTACCTTGGGCGACAAAGAGGTCGCGTGGGAAGACATCGACTATGTCGTGGAGCGCATCGGCGACTTTGACGCCGACAACCGGGCGGGCATCGAGCGCACGCTTCATCGTATTTCAGCCATTCGCAACCGGCACGGTCGCATCGTCGGGCTGACGTGTCGGGTGGGTAGGGCAGTTTATGGCACGATCGATATCATTCAAGACTTGATCAACAGCGGCGAAAGCCTGCTGCTGCTTGGCCGCCCGGGAATCGGCAAAACCACGATGCTGCGTGAAGCAGCCCGCATTCTGGCTGGTGAGCGGCGTGTGGTCATCGTCGATACTTCAAACGAGATCGCCGGCGATGGAGATGTACCGCATCCCGCGATCGGCCGCGCTCGGCGGATGCAAGTTCGCAGGCCGAGCTTACAGCACGAAGTGATGATCGAGGCCGTTGAAAACCACAACCCAGAAGTAATCGTGATCGACGAGATCGGACGTGAGTTAGAGGCGGTAGCTGCGCGCACCATCGCTGAACGTGGAGTGCAGCTTGTCGGCACAGCTCATGGAAACACGCTTGAAAATCTGCTCTTGAATCCAACCCTATCTGATCTGGTGGGCGGCATCGAATCGGTCACCTTATCCGACGAAGAAGCCCGCCGCCGGGGTACGCAGAAGACGGTGTTGGAGCGCCGCGCGGCACCGACATTCGACGTATTGATTGAGATCCAGGACCGTGAAAAACTTGCGGTCCACCGAGACGTGTCCCCCGCAGTGGACGCACTTCTGCGGGGTGTGGCGCCCCCCACCGAATCACGCTTTCGCGACGATAAGGGGGAACTTCAGATCAAGCAGCTCAACTCAGAAGTGAGCTCCGTTCGTCGGGGTCCCGCCGGCTACCGAAGGCAGTCGGCGCTGCCAGGCGCTCAACCTCCTGAGGAAGCTCCGTTGCCTCTCTCGGCCACGCCTCCCAGGGTTCCTGGCGAGCCGCTGGCGGCGATCCGCGTTTACCCCTATGGAGTAGCACGCAACCGGCTGCGGCAGGCGGCCAAGCGCATCCACGTGCCAGTCCTGATTGCCGACGACATCGGCCAGGCGGACGTGATGCTCACCCTCCGTTCGTACTATCGCAGGCATCGAAAACTGATCGCTGATGCAGAAAACCGGCGAATGCCGATTTATGTTTTACGAGCGAACACAGTGGGACAGATGGAGAACTTCATGGTCGACCTCTTCGCCCTGGATCGAGAGCCCGCAGGTGATCCCAGCATGACACAGGGCGCCCAGGATGCACAGGAGGCCATTGACAAAGTGCTGAACGGCGCCCGCTCGGTGGACCTCAACCCGGCTTCGTCTTATGTGCGCCGACAGCAACACGAGATGGCTCGCACGGCTGATCTGGTCTCACATTCCTATGGCAAAGAGCCACGGCGCCGGGTCAGGATCTTTCGCGATTGAGTGCTTTCATAACGCTCGAAGGCCCTGAAGGAGGCGGCAAGTCCACTCAGGCCCACCGACTCGCCGATCATCTCCAAAGCGAGGGACATGACGTTTTATTCACCCGAGAACCTGGCGGCACGGAGATTGGCGACCAGATCCGTCGGGTGATCATGTCGCTCGAGAACAAGACCATGAGCCCGGAGGCGGAGTTCCTATTGTTTTCTGCCTCGCGGGCGCAGGTGGTGCGAGAGCTCATTCAGCCCCATCTCGAGCGCGGTGGGTTGGTTGTGTGCGATCGCTTCTACGACTCCTCGCTGGCTTACCAGGGTTATGGCCATGAGCTTGATCTGGAACTGCTTCGCACCATTACCGGCTTCGTTACGGGTGGGCTAGCGCCCGATCTGACTTTATTGCTTGACCTCACCAGCGAGCTCGGTCTGGAACGCCGCAAGCACGACGGCCGCTGGAACCGCCTGGATGATTACGATCTGGATTTTCATGAGCGAGTCCGGGAGGGTTATCTGCGCCTGGCAGACCTAGATCCGGACCGGTGGGTGCGGATCGACGCGGCTCAGACCGAGGATCAGATTCAGGAACAGTTACGGGAAGTTGTTATGGAGCGCTTAAGCGAATAATGGAGTGCTCATCCATCGATGCGCGCCAGCCAGCAGGAAATTGGGGCTCATCCACAGTAGCTAGCGTCACCGCCCCGGACAGCAAGTATTTGGAGCTCATCCGCAGTAGCTAGCGTCACCGCCCCGGACAGCAAGAATTTGGGGCTCATCCACAGTAGCTAGCGTCACCGCCCCGGACAGCAAGAATTTGGGGCTCATCCACAGTAGCTAGAAACCGAAGTCGTCTCCGCCCCTGAGATCCGGCATGTCCTTCTCAATCTGCTCGGGATCTTCGCCGGACTCCAGGCGATCGACCACCTCATCGAACTCGGATGGCATATCCTCGCCGAGTTCATTGCCCATCTTCCGCATCATCTTCGCCATGGATTTAGGGTCGTTCTCATCGAAATCTCCCCAGCTGCCCGGGTCGGAGAGATCCTCAAGTCGAGAATCTTCGGATTTGGCAATGCGGATTCGACCGATGATTCGGTGCAGGTTTTCGCTCCCG
The DNA here is from genome assembly GCA_036477195.1 of Anaerolineales bacterium. Lineage (GTDB taxonomy): Bacteria > Chloroflexota > Anaerolineae > Anaerolineales > E44-bin32 > JADFRG01. Next base: position 3,842 of record JAZGCZ010000147.1, read on the forward strand.
CAATGCGGGCATTCGACCTTCGAATCACCATACTCTTCGTAGGTCTGATAGATAACGGATCGCTTGCTGCAATTAGTGCAGCGGTAATCGTAGCTCGGCATCGCGGCCTCCAACGAATGGGATTATACTCAGCGCCCGCAGCCGTGATTGAGCAGCCCGCAGAGCCACTCCTTGTCGTGATTTCCGGCCCCTCCGGCGTCGGAAAGGACACCGTCTTAGACCACATGGAGCAGCGGGGGCTGCCGTTCCACTTTGTCGTCACCGCAACTACTCGCTCCCAGCGGCCCGGCGAAACCGAAGGCGTAGATTATTTCTTTGTCGAAGAGCAGGTATTCCTCGATATGATCGACAAGGGCGAGCTTATCGAGCACGCCCTCGTCTACAACGACCACAAAGGCGTTCCCAGGCAGCAAATCCGAGAAGCTATGGAAAGCGGGCGAGACGTTGTGATGCGCGTCGACGTGCAGGGTGCTAAGACGATACGCGCCCTCGCGCCGGAGGCGTTGTTAATATTTTTGACCGCCGGCGATGAGCAGGAGCTTGAACGCCGGCTCCGAAAGCGTCGAACCGAATCGGAAGCGGATCTTCAGCTTAGACTTGCAACGGCCAAAGAGGAGCTGGGATATCTGGAAATCTTTGATTACGCCGTATTAAATGCAGATTCGCAGGTTGAGAAGGCCGTGGACAGCATCCTGGCCATTATTCAAGCTGAACATCATCGAGTCGATCCGCGCCGCGTGGAACTGTAGCCCACAGCCACATTCCATAAACCGGATGAGATTAGCTGCCCATAATATGCTCTGCTGCCACGGCTGGGGAAATGTGACATCTTTCAGGTCACAAACTAGCCAAGGGACTATTCTCCTCCAAGCCTGCTGTTTGCTAAAATCGTGACCCGGAGAACGGTTCGCGGATTCCTTCGCGCATCCGAATAGGAGCTGATTGGATCTAATGGGAAAAAGTACAGAACCCGAGGTTTTCGACCTCACGATCTTAGGGGCCGGCCCGACCGGCTTGTTCGGCGCATTCTATGCCGGCATGCGCGAGATGAGCTGCAAATTGATCGACGCGCTCCCGCAAGCAGGGGGGCAGATCACGGCCCTGTATCCCGAAAAGAAGATCTTTGACACTCCGGGGTTCCCCAGCATCGTCGGCAAGAACCTGGTTGAGAACCTGGTGGAGCAGGCCAGTCAATGGGACACCAAATTCTCCCTCGGAGAGCGAGCTGAGACACTTCGTCGTGTACCGCTCCCGGGTGGCGAACCCGGCGAGGAATGTTGGGTCATCGGGACCACCAAGGAAGACCATTATTCAAGAGTGGTCCTCGTCGCGGCAGGGATTGGAGCCTTTCGTCCGATGAAACTCCGTAATGAAAACGTGGACGAATGGGAGGGTAAGGGCCTCGATTATTTTGTGGCGGATATCGGAGAGTTTGCCGAAAAGAATGTCCTCATCGTAGGCGGAGGTGACAGTGCTGTAGACTGGGCGCTAGCAGCGGAGCCCATCGCGAAACATGTCACCCTAATCCATCGACGACCGGGCTTTCGCGCCCATGACACTTCCGTAAACAAGCTGAACGAATCCAACGTCGATGTCAAGATTCACTACGAGCTGCGGGAGATCCAAGGTGATGGCCACGTTGAGCGATCGGTGATCTTTGATAATCAGACCGACGAGGAAATCACGATCGATGTAGACGCAATTGTTCTTGCGCTGGGGTTCAAGGCCGATTTAGGGCCGATTCGCCAGTGGGGTCTGGAGACCATCGGACGACGCTACATTCGGGTGAACAACAAGATGGAAACGAATCTGCCCAATGTGTACGCTGCGGGGGACTTAGCGCTACAAGCGGACTTAGATCCCCTCAATCTAATCGTCGTCGGATATGGTCAGGTGACGGTGGCCGTAAACTACGCCTACGCAGCCATCAAACCGGGTGAGAAGGTCTTTCCCGGCCATTCGAGTGAGAAGATGGCCGATAAATAACAGCTCTCATAAGGGCGCTGATGCTGCTGCTCCCGCTCCGCGCTGTCAGGAAGCAATTCCTGACAGCTTTTCCTTGTGGAGCCCTTCTGGATGATGAGGAATTGTCAGGGGTGGCGAGGATATCGGCCGAGAATTTCCCTCAGCGCGGCGCCTTCGGACTGTGTGGGGGCCGGCGGCAGAAAATTTAGTTTCTTGAGTTACGTAACGGTGGGCTGCGGAGAGGATGGCCCTTGTGAAGGGGCTTGGCTGCCTTTGCCGGGCCCATAGAGGATCACGCCAAAAAGGCTGACCAGCACTCCCAGTGCTAACCCGAAGACCTGGAGTGGGCCGTAAGAAATTCCTGGAAGCGCGTGCGAGCCGATTCCTATAAAGTCCGCGAGAGAAGCTGTCGTGGAAAGTACATAGCCCGTAGCGATCAACCGCAGCCCAACCTCGGATCTCAGTGTGGTCGGATGGCCGTTGCGAATGACCTTCATAGCCAAGGTGGCTCCTAGGAGCAAGACTCCCAGGCCCAGTAACCAGACCCCGATTTGCACGAATCCCACTACCGAACTGCGGTCCATACCAATCAGGTTTGGATAGATGCCGATCAGGAAGATGAACAATCCGATCAATACCATGGTCATCCAGCCGCGCGCTGCAATTGCTTGCTTCTTCGTAAGTGCTGCTGCTGTCATAGATTTGTCCCCAGCCCCTTATACGACTTAGATTCGCCTACTCAACATCCCGCATTGTATCAAGCTGGACTGAGTTGCGCTCGGATACCTTTGAGTAGTCCGGACCACTCTTCGTCCCGTTGGTCCGGGATATATGGCATGTACAACGCAAGCCGGTCCACTAAGCCCGCATATCGTTCTGTCAGCTTCCTCGCTAGTTCGTTCGGCTCGCAAACCACCACAAATGCATCTAGCATATCGTCGTCAATCAGCTTGGCCATCTCCTGCCAAACCTTTTTTCGGGCCAGGCCTTGCAGCTGATCTGCCGTCTCTCCCCAACCGTGTAGTTCCATTACGGGCCGATAGGTGGGGGTAGAGGCATAAAACGCGATCTGAGATCGCACAAAGTCGGATTCCTCCGGCCGGGTGACCGTAAAGGCCGCTGTCGATAGATGAATTTCATCCGTAGATCGATTTGCCTTGCGGGCCCCCGCTTCGATTCCCGGTCGCACGACTTCCTCGAGATAACGTCGGGAATGGTAGACATGCGCGTGGAAGCCATCTGCGACCTCACCCGCCAGTCGGGACAGGCCGGTGTTTACTCCCGCGATGTAGATCGGAATATCGGGATGATCGATTGGGCCCGGATTGAAGAAAGGGGACATGAGCGTAAGCTTGTAATGTTTGCCGCGATAGTTCAGCCGATCGCCACTCTGCCAAGTTTGCCAGAAAGCGCGAACCGCTTGAATGAGCTCTCGGAGTTTACCTACCGGAGAATCCGGCCAAGGCATTCCGAAACGACGCTCGATGTGCGGTTTGACTTGAGTGCCCAGCCCCAAAATGAACCTGCCGTTGGAGGCGTCCGCAAGGTCCCAGGCAGTGTAGGCGAGAGTAGCGGGACTGCGTGCGAAGCCGATTGCTACGGATGTGCCAAATCGCAGCTGTTCGGTGTGCTCCGAGACGAGCGCCAGGGGTAGAAATGGATCATGCTGAGTCTCTGAGGACCAGATAGCATCGAAGCCAACTCGCTCGGCGCCTTGGGCAACTTCCGGGATACGGGTTAGGGAGGAGAGGGGGATTTGGGCGTCAATCTTCACGGGAGGGCCACTCGAACAGCGAGGCTCTTTATCTTACACCCCATCTATTTGTGCTGGGAGCTCGCCGCGTTTCTTCAGGGCAGCGATGCATCTGAGCTGGCGATCCGCAGCCCCGCAGCCTTTGCGGCGCTGAACTTCATGACTAATCGGGTAGGCAGCTCACCGCACACGCGCCCCAAGCTCCACCTTCGCGTCCGGCTGAATCAAGCGCATCGAGCCGTCTGGATTGACGCCCGCCAAGACAAGCACCTCGGAGACGTGATTGGCAATCTGTTTCGGCGGGAAGTTCACCACAGCCACGACCAGCCGATCCCGGAGCTCTTCTTTGCTGTATAGATCTCGAATTGCGGCCGCTGACTGTTTGGCTCCGATCTCGGGGCCGAAGTCGATTTGCAGCAGATACGACGGGTTACGGGCTTCCTTAAAGTCCTCGACCTGAAGCACCCGTCCGACCCGCATATCGACTCTTTCAAAGTCCTCCCACTTGATCTGCCCCATCGCGCCTCCCGGTATCCCGTGAGCTGATTTTACTTCGCCGTTACATAGCCCTGACTGACCGCGAATGATGCTATCGCAGAATGCGGGCATGACAATACCTGTTTCAAGGCGCGATTTCCTTCGCATTTCTGGGCTGGGTGGGACCCTGGCTGCTCTCGCGGCCTGTAATCCCCTTCGGTCTGGCGAAATATTAGAGGCCGCTGCTACTTCGGTCCCCACTGCAGCTCCCTTTCTTGACCAGGAGGGCCTGATTCTGCACACTCTCCGCCGCTTGACATTTGGGCCCACTGCTGCGGAGCTAGAAACGGCATCGCGGCTTGGATTGGAAACCTGGCTAGAGGAGCAGCTTGAGGCGAATCTAACAGACACCAAAGAGGTAGAGGACCGCCTGGCGGAATTTGGGACTCTGGAGATGTCTCCCGGTGAGCTAAGGGATCTGCAGGAGAACGGTCGCGTCGCTCGAGAGCTGGGAGCTTCCGCGGTCGTGCGCCAGATCTTCAGCCCCCATCAGCTGTTTGAAGTGATGGTCGACTTCTGGACCAATCATTTCAACATCTTTGCTTATTCGCCTCCCGAGCTGTACCTAAAGGGCAGAGACGATCGAGAGGTCATCCGGGCTCATGCGCTTGGAAGCTTTCCCGACATGCTCGCCGCTTCCGCCCACAGTCCGGCGATGCTGGTCTACCTGGATAATGCCCAATCGCGCCAGCCGAGCCCCAACGAGAACTATGCTCGCGAGCTGCTCGAGCTGCATACGCTTGGCGTCGACGGCGGTTATACCTACAACGATATCCGGGCCGTGGCACGCGCCTTCACCGGCTGGTCGGTTAGCCGGCTCCGGAGAGGCCCGGGGCAGTTCGTCTACCTCCCGGATTGGCATGATCCCGACCCAAAAACAGCGCTGGGTGAGGCGCTGCCCGGTGGGAAAGGGGACGGCGACCGTATGCTGGAGATTCTTGCAGAGCACCCCTCCACCGCGCGCTTCATCGCCTCAAAGTTGAGCCAGCGGTTTGTATCCGATGCGCCATCCGACTCATTGATCGGCCAAGTCGCCGAGACCTATACACAAACCAACGGTGACATCCCTTCGATGCTTCGAACCATCCTCTATTCTGACGAGTTTGCCGTCTCTTCAGGGATGAAACTAAAGCGCCCGCTGGATTTTGTCGTTTCTGCCATTCGGGTAACTGGCGCGGATGGCAGATTGGATAGAGTGCTGCGGTTCTACCTGCAAGCACTCGGTCAGGTGCCCTTCGGCTGGCGTACCCCCGATGGCTATCCAGATTATGCCTCAGCGTGGACCAACACCAATCAGTCCCTCTACCGTTGGAACCTGGCCCTGCAGGTTGCCTCCGGCATGCTTCCCGGAATAAGCACGAAACTCACAAGAGAGTTTGGGGGCTATTCCAGCATATCGGTTCTGGTTGACGATCTGAGCCTGGTCTTGCTGGGCACGAAGCTGCCCGCAGACGCCCTTAGGATCTTGATTGATTTCGGCGAATCAATCCAAATGATGGATCTACCTCCGGAATTCGATCCGCCATCGCTGCTGGCCGGCCTGATCTTATCGACGCCCCATTTTCAAATACGGTAACGAGGTGACAGTATGGATACCAAGACCCTAAATCGACGTGAATTCCTGCGCATTGCAGGCCTATCGGCCGCTCCGCTTGCGCTTCCGGGGTGGACCCCCCGATTGGCCTTCGCTCCGCCCGGAAGCCCCCCCTCCGGCGATCTGCTGGTGTGCGTGTTTCTTCGCGGCGGCATGGACGGGCTAAATGCCGTTATCCCGCACTTCGAAACAGAATACTACGATGCCCGCACCAACCTTTCGATTGCGGAGCCCAATGCTGGAAATGATGCGACGTCTATCGAACTCGACGATCGTTTCAGTCTGCATCCAAGCCTGCGTCCGCTCCTGGATCCATACCAGGCCGGCGAACTGGCCATCGTGCACGCGTGTGGTTCTCCCGATCCAACGCATTCCCATTTTGATGCTATGGACTACATGGAGCGCGGAACTCCGGGAGAGAAGCAGATCGCCAGCGGCTGGATTGCTCGCCATTTGCTCACCGCCCCCTGGGAGAATAATTCACCTTTCCGAGCGATTGGCATTGGCATCGGGCTTCAGGCCTCCTTGCGTGGACCGGTTCCTGCCGCCGCCCTGCAATCGGTGGCTGAGTTCCATCTTCCCGGAAACCCGCAAGGCGTTGCTGTGCTGCAGCAGACTCTCAGTTCGCTCTATCAGCTCCCAGTAGAAGATAAGAGCTTGTTTGAAGGACTGTCGAGCCAGGCTGCCACTACCTTCGAAGCCATGGATTTGCTCGCGAAACTCGACCCCACAAACTACCAGCCATCAGATGGAGCGGTGTATCCAGAAGACGAATTCGGGCAGGGGCTCTCCCAGATAGCACTACTTGCAAAGTCTGAACTCGGACTGGAAATTGCCTGCGTCGACATCGGTGGATGGGATACCCACATTCAGCAGGGTGCGGGCGATGGCCGCATGCCACAGCTTATGGCTTCCCTCGCGGGTGGCTTGGCGGCTTTTCACAAAGACATGCGCGAAAAGATGAGCGACGTGACCGTAGTGACTATGTCCGAATTTGGCCGACGGTTGTCGGAAAACGGCGGCGGTGGCACCGACCACGGGCATGGAGGAGTTATGTTTGTGATGGGCGGAGGGATCCTCGGCGGGAAGGTGTATGGAGAGTGGCCCGGGCTAGCTCCTGAAAACCTGTACGGCCCCGGCGACCTGGCGATCACGACCGACTTCCGCGAAGTGCTGGCCGAGATTGTGCAGGTGCGGCTGGGCAACGACCGAATCGAAGAGATCTTCCCCGGTTATCGATCCGACGGATTTCTTGGGCTGGCCAAACCGCGCAATATCTGAATCGTGCCCGCCTAAGCGTATTCGATCCTCACAAGGGACTGTATTGCGGACAAGCACCCAGGACGCACAATCCAATTCTACGGGGTTTCCGCGGCCGTTCCGCCTCGAAAACCGAACATTGCCACGACGGGCCGATGATCGGATCCGCCAAAGTCTCCGTGCGAAGTTGAGAGGGCAACGAGTTCTTGAGTGTAGAACACGTAGTCAATACGCCATGTTGGAGGCCCTGTTCCACGCAGCGGAGTGCGTGAAAATCCGAGTCCGTAGCCTGCATCGGCGTGGGCGTCCCGTAGCGTTTGAATGATCTCATCGTATGCCGCCTGCATATCTGTGAGATTGAAGTCTCCAACCATCACCAACGGCCCGTCCAATGTTTGGATGGCCTCCATCAGTTCTCGCACCTCCCGATCGCGCCACTGCGAAACTAGGCCGCTTGGATATCCGAGTGGTAGTCCCAGCAGGCGGGTTGCCATCAAGGCGGGCGAGTGAGTGTGGACGTTGACCACTCCAATTCGTCGACCCTCCACATTTAGGCCTACATGCTGCACGGTGATAGGGGCTCTGTCGTCGCCGATGAGCAAAGTCTCGTGGTCGATGATGGGGTAGCGGCTGAAAATCCCCTGGCCGCTGTCTATCACCTGGTAAGGGTAGTCATCAGCTAGCTGACCTTGAATTTCTTCTGCAATCCGATCCGTGATCTCCTGTAGGCCGACCACGTCTGGTGCCTTTTCTTCAATGGACCGCACGATGCTGTCGAACCTATCATTGCCCGCCCAAACGTTATAGGTCATCACAGAGAAGCTGAGCTCAACATCTTGCACCAACGGTCTCGGTAGGAAGCTTGGTCCATAAAGGATCGCAAATATGACCAGAGGCATTGCGGCGGCGGAGATGAGGAACACAGAGCGTCTCCAGATTGCTCCGGGTAGATGGAGGATTGACAGCAACAGGAGCAAAGGTAGCACGTAGCTCAGGGCGTCGACGAGCCAGTGCTCGACATAGCCGGCGAGTCGCGCTACGAAGTAGAGCGCCACAACTGTCGCGTGTAGTGGGGCAAACAGTACGGCAGCTGCCATCGTTGCCCTTTTCAAGAAAGCTGTCATTGAACCCATCCGTTTCTATCGATCTGGGACACTTAATGCTTTCAGCGTTAACCATACGTTATCGCTTGATCTCTCTGCCAGGGTTAATTCCTTTCAAACAGCTCTCAGCGCCGCTTTCTTGGCACGCACGATCTATTCACAGGGGGCGCGGACCGTGTTGTAATCAATCGAGTCCAAGAACATGACACGAATCCGTACCACTCGGACCATTATCGCAATCTCGGCTATGGCCTTGCTCCAGGCGAGCTGTGGAGGCCCGGAAGAGCCGCCGCCCATTGTGCTCTCCGTCCCCGAGATCGCTCCCCTTTCGGCGCCTCCTGTAATCGATCCTCTGCCCACAGCTATTCCCGTACAGACGACTCACTCCCCTGGCCTGGTGGCCCGGCTGAACTGGCAGGGCGAATTGGGGGAGCGAACCATCGTATTCAACACCGAGCAGGAGACGATCAAGCTGCGACAAGTAGGGTTTGGCTCGTTGATCCTGAAGCTAGGGGAAACGGTGGTGTACGTCAATCCATGGTCCGAAGCGGCGGATTATTCGACGCTGCCAAAAGCGGATCAGATATGGATTACCGATCCGCTTCCCGAGCATTTGGATGTACATGCCATACGGCAGATCTCTAAGGATTCAACCCAATTGATCGTGGATCCGACATCCGCGCGCTATCTAGAGGGTTTGCTTTCGTTTGTACCCTTAAGGTCGAATGCCCCCATCACCGTTGACGGTATTGTGGTGGAGGCGGTGCCGGCGTACCGGGCCGAAATGCTGCCGGATGGTCCACGGCTACACCTGGGAAACAGTTATCTGGCGAGCTTCGGCGATTTCCGTCTCTTCCTGGCCGGCGAGGCACATTTCATTCCTGACATTGCTGAAATTGGCAGCGTCGACATAGCGCTGCTCACGCTAGATGATCTGTTTTCACTTTCTCCCGAGCAGGCGGCTGGAATCGCCCGGTCTTTAGAACCCACCATCCTTCTTCCCTATCAGTATCAAAACCAAGAACCCGCGATATTGGGCCAGCTGCTGGTTGGCTCGGGCACCATGGTGCTTCCGTTGAATGCCTCAACGGCCACGACTCCCCGGGCAAGTGGCTTTGCGCCTGATCGAAGTGTTGCCATGATAGAGATCTACCTGGAAGGGATGGAGCCTGAGCCGGCGCTGCTCGATGCCTTATTTAGTGCCGAACAGGCGGAGCCCGCGCTCCTGTTGCCAGACCTTCGAACGCTGGCGCCTTCTGGTCTACGGATCTCCCGCTATTCGAGCGACGGAACCACCTTGCTAAAGCTGACCAATTCGGTTTGGAATGGGGGCTACGGCCCGCTGGACCTGATTGGGGTCGTTGATCCTGGGTCTGAGACCCAGCAGGTGGTTCAGCGAATCTTGAAAGACGATGGGGAATACACCGAAAAGCCGATCGGTGAGTTCAGTTTTCACTCCGGACACAATCACTGGCATCTGGATAGCTTCTCGGTCTATGAGATCTGGTCCCTGCAGTCCAACGGGATGTTGGATCAGGTTGTCGCCACCAGCGGGAAAGTCAGCTACTGCCTGAGAGACATTCACAGAAGCGCGGAGGCCGAACAAATTGACCGGGCGGGATTTACAAGCTGCTCGCCGGTCCGCCAGGGCCTTTCTGTGGGTTGGACGGACGTCTATCAATACTATTTGGCCGGCCAATCTATCGATATCACCGGGCTGGAGGATGGTACCTACGCGCTAATGTCCACCGCTGATCCATTCAATCTCATCCAAGAATCCGATGAGACCAATAATGGGATCGTGATTTACCTTGAGATCGAGGGAACACGGGTTACGGTCATCGACCAATCCTAAGAGAACACTCTAGGGACCCAACTCGCTAGTGCCAGTGTGGCAAGTGCAATTACGCTTAGAGCAACCGCCAGTTTCTTCCCCGACGTGCCCGGTGCAGATCGCTCACTCTCGTCCCACTCGACTATTCCAAAACTGATATTCATCGCTTCCTCCGGTCTGTCTCTGCTGATTGACCACAGAGTAGCGATGCGTCGTTTCGTCACTGTGGAGCGATCGTTTATCCAGCGTGTATTCCGCTGGAAGTCCGGATTTGAGAGTGTCGCATCCTTGAAGTTTCTAGTTTTATGTAACCTGTTGTGACCAGTGAGCGACTTACCCGTGCAGATAAGAAAAACCGCCCCGCATCGGGGCGGCTAGGAGGGGGCTTTGCTACTGGAGCAATTTGGCGAGAATATCTATAGACGATGAGAATCAGGTGGGCACTTTTTGGCTTCCTGTTGGTCCTCCTGCTTCCCATGGTAGCGATAGGTACGGCTGCGGCGCTCGAGGGACACGATCCTTTCTGCTCCGCCTGTCATACCGAACCGGAGGTTGAATACGTCTCGCGAAGCCTATCCAACCCCACTGATCTAGCCTCCGTTCACGCCGCGGTAGAGCTGCGCTGCATCGATTGTCACAGCGGGGAAGGTCTCTTCGGCCGCTCAGTGTCCTTGCGGCAGGGAGCCTCCGACCTGACGGCCTATCTCTCGGGCAGCTATGCCCAGCCGGCGATCACCACCAACCCGGTCGGAGAGGTGGGCTGCACGAAGTGCCACGAC
>JAZGCZ010000148.1:0-10974 GCA_036477195.1 Anaerolineales bacterium
TTTCTTGATCCTGAAAGATGATCTCGCCACTGTCCAGCCGATAAAAGCCGTTGATGGCATTGAGCAGCGAGGTTTTGCCGGCTCCGTTGGGCCCGATGATGGCGAGGATTTCGCCCTCGGCGACATCAAAACCGACTTCCTTGAGCGCGTGGATGCCTCCAAAGCTCAGGTTAGCTTCGTGTACGCTGAGGTGGCTTGGACTCATAGATGACGGACGAACGTAGGATCCAGATTGTCTCTCAATTGATTCAGGTAGCGCACCTGAGCCAGACGTCTGGGGCGGAATTCCCGAGTCAGAAACGGGAATTCGATCTGCCGGTGAGATGAAGAATGCAATCGTACCAGAAGGGGCCGCAGCTGTTCACCCAGGAAAGCCCTTGTGTGTCTCCATCTTGATTCCAGCATTACATGGCGGAACACTCAGATATGATTGTTCCGCCGGTCTTTCAGTGTTCTCAGTCTTCGATGAGCGAAGCCTAATTATCGACCGCGTACATCACGTCCACCTGTACGCCGACGGTAAGTTCTCCCGGACTGATCGGAGGACCTCCGCCTCCAGCCCCGATGCCTCTCAGCAGCGCAGCCTCGGATCCTGCCCCCAGAAGGCTACCGCCAGCCAGCTCGTTGACCACGAGTGGTTGACCCAACGTCATTCCCAGAGCATCCGCTAGCTGCTGGGCGCGGTCGATCGCATCCTCGAGTGCTAGCAGGCGCGCCTCGGCTTCTAGTGCAGAGGTATCGTCAATTCCAAACGTGAGGCCAAAGACATTGGTCGCGCCGGCATCTAGTCCGGTCTGAATCATGCTTGAGATCTGATCGATGTCTCGGATCTTAATCCTGACCGTACTATCAACGTGGAAAGTGGTCTCATCCGTAGGCTGGCCTGTCAGCCGATCGAATCCTTCCTCGCGCCAGACATTGAAATGGGTACTCTGAATGTCGGAGGCTGCGAGCCCCGCACCAATTAAGGCTTGCGTGACCCGTTCGACAGTCTCGTTGGAGAGATCAATGGCCGTCGCGACATCGTCTGCTTCGGATTCAACGCCCAGCTCCACGGAAGCCATATCTGGCTCACCGACTGCCTCGCCGAATCCACTTACCGAGATGGATTCGCGGGTGGAGGCTTCGTCTGTACTGACTCCCTCGCCCTGATTCTGTACGTTGCAGCCCGATATGGCGAGCGCAGCTACCAGGCCTCCAAGCGCCAGGGTTTTATGGAAGTTCATATACCGTGTCATTGTTCTTCCTCCTATCGTTGCATCCGATGCGCAGTTCGGATCATAAGACGCTTGCATCGAGCATTTTGTTCCTGCGGTTAGTAACGGCTACTCTACCCATCCACTTGGGGTGAACGTCGCCGCCATCGGTTGCAGATCGAAACGATCTTATTGTCATCGCCAAGGCATGCGCGAATCAAGGAGCAATATCCTCGTTGCGAAGTCCGCATGCAATCGACCGACCTACCTGGGAGCGCAAATCCCTGAGAGCCAGGCCGCAGGAAGTATCATCACCTGAACATCAAATGCCCGCCCCATCAAGCTCAAACAACAAGATCACCACCGGAACCATCGAGGCCTGTAGGGCCAAGACCTATCTGCGGAATAGTCGATTGGCGACCGTAGACCAGGCCATTGAATTAGTGCGCGAGCGGGGTTTCGTTTTCTTCTGGCCCATCAAGGACATCGAGTTTCCGAGTCTCTGGACGGCGGTAGCCGGGGATCGAGCGGCGGCCTCCGAGCATGAGCTCCCCCGGCCTTGTGATCTGGGTCAGCCTCTTCCTAATGGACACCGGGCTTTGGTCCAGCCTCGTCATGGTCAGCGCAATGGGGCCCTTCACCAGCGACGTCTCGCAGATTGGGATTCCCACCGTATCGACTCTGGTGGTTTCGGATCGTTGGCTCCATCGGATGTCGGTGAAATTGCTGGTTGCACAGGCATTCCGCGTTGTGATGACCTGGCCGATCTGTCGTTGGATCTCCGCTGGCTTGATCATGGCGATACCAACCGCGCCAATCTGGATCTGGCGCGGAGAAGAGGGTAAAGCAGCAATGGTGGGAATCCTGCACAGGGGTACCCTCCTGAAGACAAGGCTCGCTACAGTAATGGACGCCTTGGATTGCCGGCGTGACTCACGCCGTGTATTATGGCTGGCTCTCTGCGCGCTGACTCTGTCGATAGGTCTGAGGACACGCTGGAGCGAAGATCGACAAATCGCTATCATCCTCATAGCTGCCTCCGTGTCGCACACTTTTTTCAGCCGGGAACAGCTATTTAGCTGTTCACAAAGCCGCTCGATCCCGTCCAATTAGACAGGTGCCTTGCACGGTATGTGCAGGGCGCTAGACGGGTGAGCTGGTAGTTATTGGTTGATCGCAGATCCGTGTTGAGTGATCACATGCTTGTACATCTAGCTCTACATGCTCCGGACGATCACCGTCTCCACGCCAGATCATGTTAAGAAGTAGGGCGATTCTGAACCGCATCCCTTTTACTTTGCTGGTCGTTGTCACCCTGCTTATTTTTGGAACCCTCGCCTGGTCGAGTGTCCTACGATACGAATCCTACAATGCCGCTATGCTCGACCTTGGCAACATAGTACAGTCGATATGGAGTGCCACTCAAGGCGAGCCGCTCATCTATACATCCATCTCCGGAGCCCAAAGCCGGCTGGCTGGTCCACTGGAGTTGGTATTCTTTATTCTGGCCCCGATCTATGCTCTCTTCCCAAATCCGCCGGCTTTGTTGATTTTCCAAGCGGGCTTATTTGCCTCAGGGGCGATTCCCCTGTTCTTCCTGGCCCGCAGGCGGCTAGGAAATCCCTACCTGGCCTTGGCTGTAAGCTCAATCTATTTGTTATATCCGGTGGCCCAGACGGCCGTCTTGTTTGACATTCACGGCGACACATTGGCCATGCCTCTACTCATCTTCGCAATTGATGCGCTAGATCGGGAGGCTTGGTCGGCCTACGCTGCGTGGATCATCCTGGCTCTGATGTGCAAGTTTTATGTTGCATTTGCAGTGCTGAGTCTTGCAGTAAGTCTCTTCCTACTTAAGAGGATCAAGCCTGCAATCGCAACTGCAACCTTAGGATTGTTCTGGCTCGCTCTAACTCTGTTCATTCACTCCCAATTCGGTTCAGGACAAGTTGCTTCCAGCGCCACATCAAGCCTGGCTCGCTATATTGAGTTCTATTATGACGACCCTGCTGCGATCGTATCCTCTTTCATCCCGAGAGCGCTCAGCTTGGCCATCGCTTTTGGTCCAGCGCTCCTACTAGCAATTCGGTCGCCCCATTGGCTGATCCCGGGGCTTATCATGGCGGCCCCTATCGTCCTGAGCACGGGCCCTGGCCCTGCCTATCTATACAGATTTCACCATTATGCGTTGATTGTTCCGTTCCTCATGGCCGCGCTAGTATTCGGTGCTTCGAATTTCGCGATCAGCCTTAGCAAGCGGACAAGGCTTGGCGGCACTCCTTGGCGCTCAATAGAGGGAGAGATCATCCTGGTTCTCTTCTTAACCCTGATCCTCAATGTGGCACTCGTTCAAACACCTATCAGCCCTAGCTTTTACACACGGTACTATCCTGGAACGCGCGATTTACCTGCACAGGGAATTACAGATCGCGACCAAATGATCACCGATTGGCTTGATAGGAAAGTGCCTGGGGAAGCTCCGATTGCTTCAGACATTCTACTGGCACCCCACCTTACGAATAGAAGTACTCTCTATTCGACATTCTATACCGACCGCGATAGAGCCTTAAGTGGCGCGGCTTTGGAGAATGCAATCGGAGAAGTGGACTTTTTTGTCATTGATTTGTTCTCTGCGTACTTCCGACAAGAGACTCTGACCGGAATCTTGCAAGACAAGGAATTCGTGCTTCGGGAAGCAAGAGACGGTTTGCTCCTGTTCGGTCGGAGTGCTGCGGGTATGGATCAAGTCGTCTCCATCATGGAACCTCAGCAACCTATCCAGTTAAAGACACAGTTCGGCGAAGTAGTGGGACTCGTCGACGTTCAGCTTGCGGGATTGGGCGAAGGGAAGCATAGATTGACAGCAAAATGGACTGCATTGAGCGATGCGGGTAACCAATCAGTTCCATTTGCCGTCTCGAGAATCGCGGGAGTGGAGAATACGAGGGTTGTGCACATACCGACTTTCATTCTCTTACCTTTCTCAAAATGGGAGAGGGGGATGATTATTGAAGAAACAGTCGTATTTTCAGTGCCTGAGGATTTGCCCCCAGGAGAATACGCGCTGCTGCTAGGGTGGTATGAACTTGACCTCACGACAGTTCTTGATGCATACGAAAGCAACAGAATGGGACCAGAGCAAATCATAGCAATCCTGGAGATCCCATGAAAAGCTGCTTGGCAGGATCTGGCGGAATGGCAACATTCGAATGGACTGATCCACATGTTTGTAGGAAGTGCACAGAAATTACACCATTGACTGAGACGCTAACTGTGACATATCAACTTAGTTCTCAGATCCCCGGAGACGGTTGAGAAGATCCACATTAGTGCACATTAATGTCCCGTAGCCACGATAGAGCCGCCGAGATCTCGGTACTGGTGTCCATCCTCTTCCTAGCAGGCTATCTTCGTTTGTCGAATGTGTCCCAAAATCCCGGATGGTATAGCGACGAGGGGACCATCCTGAACATCACGCAAAATATCCTCGAGGGACGCTGGCAGTATATGGCAATCAATCAGTCCACCCTGATTGCCGCCCGCCTCCCTCTATTTCCATTGCTGTTGGCCGGCGCTTCCCGCCTCTTCGGGCCAGGAATAGGCACATTGCGCACACTTACCGGAGCGCTGGGCGTCTTGTCGGTCGGATTGGTCTACTTGTTTGTACGTCAAGTACTCGGCAGACAAGGCGCGGCCCTCGCGCTCATATCGGCCTTGATCTTGGCGATTTATCCAAGTGCGATTCTGTACAGTCGATTCGGGTTTTCGTACAATCTGTTGCCGCCTCTCGCTCTCCTTGGTGCACTTTGGATCTGGAAATACCAGGAGACGGGCCAGAAACGGTGGATGATTCTCGCCTGCTCCATGATCGGAATCGGTGCGTTGTCAGATATTGTCATGTTGACCCTAGCGATTCCGCTATTCCTTGTCATACTCATCCATCGTGCGAGAGATATCGCTATAGCAGCCCTCATTACGCTCCTGCCTTCCATCATCTTCGCGTTAACGATGATGGCTAGTGCTCCAGAGGCATTCTTGTTCGATGCGCAGTTCACCCTCTCTCGCCTCAGTCAAATACCATTGATAGCCCAATTTCCATTGGCTGTAATCAGCTTCGGAACGTTGCCAATTTGGGACCCATGGCTTGCGGCGGGACTGATCGGGCTTTTCATGTTACGGCAATCTCAACTTCGGTGGTTGGCGCTGGGTCTCTTCATTTTGCCCATCCTATTTCTCGGACGCACAGGCATAGGATTTACTGGCGTTGGTTTTTACTACCTTATTCCTGTCCTTCCGATTGCCTGCATTGGGATCGGAGCATTGCTTCGATATGGTGCGCCGGCGGTAGAGGAGATGACTCGTAACAGTCTTAAGGGCCTTCGCGGTCGGATACCGGCGGCTGGCATTGGAATTCCTTCGGATTGGCTCGAAACTCGGCTCATAGCATTAGGTGCCAGCCTCCTGCTGTTCATAGTCATGATTTCCCCACTGTTGGCATCGGTTTACACTACCATCGACAATGTGGAGCAAGGATTCCCTACGCCTGTCGATCCCGTAATTCTTGACCCCCAAGACGCCATTTCGGCTGCCAATTTCGTCAACGTCAGCACGCGTTCGGATGACCTAGTCATAGCCTCTCCCGCTCTAGCCTGGACTCTCGATGCCCGTGTTGCGGACTTCCAGCAGGCTTTGATCGCCGAAGGCGTGGATACCATTCACCTGCCAGGCAACCTACCGAGCGATCGCTTCGCCTATGACACCCGCTACTCGCAAGCCAGGTTCGTGGTCATCGATCCCATTTGGCGGAACTGGGCGGTGCATAACATGGTCGAGGTGGCAGCCATGATGAGCGAAGTCGAGACCTGGGAGTTGGCTTTCAAGGCGGGAGAGCTAGAGGTTTACGAGAACCCCAGAATCAAGGGCCCTGGCTTATGATGCGAGTTCCGGCAGGTGGCTCTGTCGCGGCGATTCGGATTTGAGTTCTCGAAGCGAGTAATCAGCCTGGGGAGCAACATCCGATGGTTGGGAAGCCAGCGGATGTCTGAGGCGTCGTATCCTCCATGGGGTTCCAGCCGCTAGATCGTCTCTAGAGATAGGGTTCAGTTCCTTTGGGCAAATATTCGCATGCCGGTTCCAGTGGGGGCGAGAGGCAGACTCAAACGACAGCGGATGAAGACCGGTGCTAGTTCCAGCCCTCATTAAGTGCAGCCATCTAAGCCCCCGCTGGAGCGGACGCAGCCTTTGCGTCGGGCTGGACCTTTCGCCCTCATGGCATGTGCGATAACCGGGGGCATTTCGCTTGCGATTGGAAGCTAGCATTGGCGACTGGGTAATCTACCGAAAGCGATGACAGCCCAAGCTAACGGCAAGCTATGACGGGTGTTATGGAGAGGGCTTTGACAATCTCGAGAAGTAGCTATGGAAAGCGGGTAGGTATTGCTTCCTCACTTCTACTCCTAATAATCATCGCAACCCTGCTTCAAATCCGTAACAGTCCCGCGAATCGCAAGCTCGGTGTCGACGGAACTGTATTTGCCTATGGCGGTGCGAGGACCCTTGAAGGTGAGTTGCTCTACAGGGACTTTTGGGATCATAAACCACCTGGAATCTTTTACCTAAACGCAGCAGCATTTCAACTCGGGGGGGTTGATGAATGGTCGATATGGTATCTGACCGAGGTGTGGGCAGTCCTGATCGCCGGGTCTTTCTTTTGGCTGCTAGCGCGGCTCATTTCTTGGCCCTATGCGTTTCTAGCTACTGCCATATTTTCAGCTACGCTCATGCAAGAAAAATTCTACGGGGCCTCCAACCTCACCGAATACTATGGAGTGCTATTCTCGATACTCGCCCTGCTTTTTGCCCATATGTATTTCTCCCTCCCCAGGCTTGGCTACGTTGTGGGTCTAGGAGCTGCCTTCGCGGCCGGTGCTCTGCTCAAGCACACGAACGTTGCTACGGCCTTGGTGTGTATCTCGGTCGTTTTGTTTGTTGAAGTTCGACGCAGACGAGCTTGGCATGCGGTTCGAGCGGCGTTTGCGTTTGCGGTGCCATTGGTTATCGCCGCTTCGCTGGTTGCCCTCTATTGGAGCGCCAATGGCGCCTTCGCTGACCTGTGGGAAGCAACCGTTGACTACAACCTGCTAGCCGTCGCCGGTGGATTTGGGCTAAGAACGCTTTACGATACGCTTCGTTTCATTGCGGTAGATTTTTGGCTGGGTCCCCTATTCATTCTTGCCATTGGCACTGCGCTCGCGCTGTGGTTTTCTAGGCGGGAGTGGACGCCGGCTTTAGCTCGAGGCTCACGAGATGCCCGTTGGGACCCGCTGCCGGTCCAATGGACGTATGCCGTGTGCATTGGGGCGCTGCTCATGGAGATCGTCTTCATTGCCTTGGCAGCGAGGGGATTTGCACATTACTACATGAGCCTAATCCCGGCCCTTAGTATTTCAACAAGCTACTGGTTACTGTTCCCTTCGCGTAGCGGCGATCGCGCGGGTTCGCTGCCCAGTTCACCTTCGAACTCTCAACTCCTTGTATCTGCAAGCCTGTTTGTCTGGCTGATTGTGACCTTTGGCTTGGCGCACCCTTCGCTTGACGACATTCGATCCTTTGTCCTCGATGCGCCGGAGCGACGCACCCTCAGAACTGAAATTAGTAGATATATTTCTGAGCAGACCGATCCTGACGACACAGTCCTCGCCTGGGATATCGGCGCAGAAAACAACTTCGATTCGAACCGACGTGCCCCAAGCCGATACATCTATTACCTGCCCCTATTTCAGCCTGGCTACCAGAACGAACGTCGCTGGGCGGAGTTTATGAACGATTTGGAGCAGAGCCCACCACCCCTCATCATTTCTCGATGGCAGGGAGGCCCTGCTCCTAGATTCGACGAGCCCTTGGAGGATCTAGGAGCCATATGCAATTGTGATGGAGAGATTCTTTCGGGCCTGCGGTCGTTCTCAGAGTTTATAAAATCCAACTATGAGCGGGAATTAATTCTTGAAGACTCGTTTGCAGCCTATCATCTCACGACTGAGTAGGACTACTCTCTGGCGTCTCGCACAGATTCGAGACGCAATAACCAACTGTCTGTGAAAAAACTACGGTCAGTTCCGCTTCATCCATTTCTCTTTGCAGTCAATCCGATTCTGGCGCTGCTGGCCAAGCTGTAGGTCCCCTCGCCAGTAATCAGCTCTGTCACATCCACTTCTGTCCACTTGCAATCGCTGTCCTAATCGTGGTCGCATTCGCCGGTGTGAGTTCGACTTAAGGGGGAGACCAATCTAATTTGCGGCATCTAGTGACATGAATCGGAGCCCGAATCAGTGAAGGTGTTGAATATGCCTGGCACTGGTATGAACTCCCATTGATAGCTACTTGTCGAGAGGGATAGTTTGAGGACGCCGAACGTGTCAAAGTTTCTAGCTTCGCTGTTTGGTGCAATTTGCTTAACATTGATTAGATTTTTGCCACCGGTGCCAACGATAAACTCTCGAATCCCCCAGACTGGATCTGGGTCGCCATTAGGGTCTAGTAGAGCGAACCGCTCGTAGAAATGGTCATGCCCATTCAACACAATTTCTACACCAAAATCATATAGCGCCTGCCATAGTGGATTAACGCTTGAATAGCCGCCTCGCTTGACGGAAGTAAAAAGCGGGTGGTGGAAGTACGCGGCAGTGCAGAAACTTGGATGAGCAGCCAAGTCCCTTCGCAGCCACTGCTCTTGAGGCGATCCTGCATTGCAGCCTCCCACCTCTGAGCAATTGCTGTTGAGAACCACAATATGCCAGTCGCCAAGATCATAGCTGTAGTAACCTTCGCCGGGGTAGCCAGCGGCCTCCCCAAAATACTCGAAGTATCCTGCGGCGCCTGGGGTCTTATAGTCATGATTGCCAACAGACGGGCGAGTCCTCTCCTTAAACCTGCCCCAAGTGGGCTCATAGCAGTCTTTGAATTGAGAGTGCGAGCCCGATTGATACACATTGTCTCCAGTCGTGAAAACCACTACCGTTACCTCTGGGGAGAATGACGCCTCCACAAGAGTGGCCGTCGCTTCGTCATACCGGCCCTCACACGGAGCAATATCACCTGCGCCGATCAATATTGAATCCAGGTTCGCCGTCGCGGTGGACCTATCGGCGGGAGCAGGCGTGTGTGTCGCCGCAATCTCCAGCACCAACCGCGGTCCGAACACACCCGCCTCCCGGCTCGCGTAGCGGACCGCCGTACTATTCAGCCCCGTCAGCGCCAGGCTATACGTTCCCTCCCCCGCGACCAGCCCCGTCAAATCCACTACTGTCCAGCTGCCCCCTGAGAACGCGCCTGAGCTGCCAGCCTCAGCCCCGATCGCCGGGGCATTCTCGAATGTGATTGTCCCCTCCCCCCAGCTGTTGTCGGTCACATCATGCACCTGATAGCCCGCAGTCGAGCTGGTCTCCGCATACACCCACAGCGTGGCCTTGCTCACTGCCCCCGCCAGCCCCTCCACTTGGAAGCGTAGATAGCCGTTGCGCACTGGAGACCCGTCCGTCCCAAATACCGTGGCCAAACCGTAGTTACTCGTCGGGCTGGCTTCACTAACAAACGCATCCGTTATCGACGTGAAAGTCACCCCGCCGTCGCTCAGGGTATCAATTAGCGTCGGCGTATCGGTGAGGATCGTCGTCCCCGCCGCCGCCCCCAGCTGCGGCTCGGTCCCGATGCTGGTTGAACAAGAGGCAAGCGCAATCAAGCCTGCCACGATGGCGGTTAATAAAACGGCCCGACGCTGTGGCCCGAACTTCCGTCCATGAATCATCCTCCCAGCCCCTCCCAAGTGCTGAACCTCCTCGGTATATGGATCATGTACCCCTTACGGATGATGGGTCAGTCGGATGAGTGGACTGAGGACGTACGCCTCGATATTGTGAATAAGCTTGCAAGCACTAGAACTAAGGGAACAATGAGGGAAAGTTCTCTTCCTGACGTGCCCAAGGGTTTTGTACCAACCTTTATGTTAGTCGCACCGCTTGAAACTGGGAAGGTTGAGCGATGAATGCGGCCGGAGCTGGGGGTCGAACCCTCAACGAACTGTGCGGTCATACGGTGTTGCACCGTCCCGGCACAGGGTAATGCCTGCGCCACATCTCAATCAATACTTCCGCCTCCTTGAGCGAATAGAAGATCTCGCCAGCTAAGAACTCATCCCGCTTTTTTCCATTGAAAGATTCAGTATAACCATTCTGCCATGGGCTGCCAGGCTCGGTGAAGAGCGGCTTGACCGACAACCTGGCCAGCCAGTTTCTGACCCGTTTGGCGATGAACTCTGAGCCATTATCTGAGCGAATATGAACGGGTACGCCGCGTTCACAGAACAGATCGGTCAGGACTTCCAAGACATCTTGGTGGGTCAGCCCGCGTTTGACGCGCACGGCCAGGCACTCTCGAGTGAATTAGGTTCAAGATACGGAAGGGCCGGCCGTCGTGGGGCCGATGGATACCGTCGCTCTTCGCCGTAAAGTCGGGCTGACCAGCAAAGGTAGCAAATATCGACTCGAGCGGGCGCTGGTTGAGCTGCAGAAAGACATGAAGATCCTGCCGGTCGGAGTAGCGGAAGCCGGCGCCTGGAACTGTGCCTATATCTACGATATCGTGCCGCGCCACCTCCCGGACCTGCTGGATCAAGCTCGGCAAATAACGGAATCGGAGGCACGATCGAGACTGACCGAGCTCTACTTTCGCTCGGTAGGCGCCGCCTCTCTGGGAGAGTTCGGCAAAGTATTCGGGTGGCGAA
>JAZGCZ010000149.1:0-3638 GCA_036477195.1 Anaerolineales bacterium
ATCCTATCCATGGCTCGCCTGGTACGCGGAAAGGGCGTCGATGTCATGATCGGAGCATTGGCCGACCTGCCCAACTCTTATCATTGCACGATTGCCGGGGATGGCCCTGAGCGCCGGCGCCTGGAGGCCCTGGCGAGCAGTTTAGGGGTAATGGAACGGGTCACGTTCACGGGCTGGGTCTCGGGAGATTCCAAGTACCATTTACTGGAGTCGGCGGACATATTCTGCCTACCGAGCACTCGCGACTCTTTTGGGATTGTTTACATAGAGGCTATGGCATACGGTCTCCCAATTGTCGCAGTTCGCTCGCGCGGTATTCCGGATGTGGTCCTCGATGGCCGGACAGGTTACCTGGTTGACACTCCGGACCCACTACAAGTTGCCGAGGCAGTTCAGAAGCTGGCTGATCCAAAAACCCGCGAACAAATGGGTTCTGCTGGAAAATTGCGGGTGATGGAAGAGTTTAGTTCCGGGATATTAGCGGGAATACTGCGCAGGGTGATTGACGGCCTCAATTGAGAACAATCGAGATAAGATGGAGCTTTGGAGTCCCATTCCGCCGCGCTAATGCGTCGTGTCAATCCCACCTTCATGTGCCAAATATTTCTTCGGTAGCCGATACAGTGCAGAGGCATGGGCCAGGCCCACTTCAGGATCCACGGTTAGCCACGCGAGTCGCAAGGATCAGCCTTGGAGGCGCTTAAATTGACAAGCCCTGAGATAAGGGGAGTTGATCCGAGATCGACCGTGGTTCTCACCGACGTAGAGCTCCGGGACATGATCGTCAGTCTTCGGATGTGGGTTAAGACTGAGGAGTTCATCGGATGGGATCCGTATGACGCCCTGAAAAGCCCGCTACTTAGATTCCTCTCATTCAGAAGTAAGCTCCTATCGATCCTATGGGTACAACTTCTGAAGAGTTCTCCAGTTAACTTGAGGCCGCTGCTCGGCATTGAGAAGGCGCATAATCCAAAGGGTCAGGGACTGCTTCTGGCGGCCTACTTGCGCCTCTACCGGAAAGAACCCGCCGAGGAGATGCTGGGGATTGTCGACAACCTCAGCTCGTGGCTGGAAACAAACGTGGTGCAGGGATATGCGGGCGCTTGTTGGGGCTTCAATTTCGATTGGCCAAATCGCAGCTTCTTCGCGCCGGCAGGCACGCCAACAGTGGTGAATACGGCGGTGATCGCCGGAGCGTTCCTCGATGGTTACGAATTGCTTGGGCGCAGGCGGTGGCTTGAAATTGCACGCTCGGCGTGTGATTTCGTAATGAACGACTTGAACCGACATGAAGACGCCAATGGAGTCTGCTTCAGCTATACGCCACTTGATCACCGTCGTGTACACAATGCGAATGTGCTCGGCGCCGAATTGCTGGAAAGAGTGGCCAAACATACCAGCGAACCGGCTCTGGAGGGACTTGCCGAGCGAGCAGTCGAATTCACGGTGTCACGCCAGCGAGGAGATGGATCCTGGGTCTATGGGGAGGACGCACGCGACGGTTGGGTGGACAACTACCACACGGGAATGCTGCTAGACGCATTGGAGAGCTATCGAAAGTTATCGGGTGTCGAAGGTCTGGATGGGCCAATCCAGCGTGGCCTGGACTTTTACGTTCGTCGCCTCTTCCTGGATGGCTACATCCCGAAGTTTACCCCTGCCAGGACATTTCCAATCGACATCCATTGTGTGGCACAGGCGATCCTGACCTTATTCAGATTCCAGCACCTAGATCCAAGCCTAGAAGGAAGGACTCTTGCGTTGGTCCGATGGGCTCAAAGCAACATGCTCGACGCAGAAGGCTTCTTCCACTACCAAGTCCGTCGCCTGTACCGGATCCGAACCCCCTACATGCGTTGGGGGCAGGCATGGATGCTGAGAGCCCTGGCTGAGCTGAATAGCGCCCGTATTTGAGCGGATGGGGGCGACTTTTCACGAGCGCCTGATGTCGCGCGAGAGTAATGTGGGCGGAGGGGCAACATCGGCCGTCCTCCCTCAGTTGAGGTTACGAAGCAGACTGCTGGAGCGGTTCCTGGCGGTGCGCAACTCGCAGAAAGAGATAATTCAGACTGGCGTTCGCGAGCTCGATCAGGGTTATCCCGACCGCGAGCCCAACGATACCCAATCGATCCGTAAGGAGAATGCCAAGCAGGAGTGCGACGAGAACCGCAATGGCCATTACGACAACATAGCGGTTGAGAGTGGATGTGCGTGCGCGGCCAAGGAGATAACTTCTTGGCAGTGAGCCGGCGAGACGCAGCGATCCCGCCAACACCAAGATCGGTATCAGGGTGATGCCGTCGTCGTAGCGGCCGGCATAGACCCAGGAAGCCAACGGCGGCCCAACGATAGCTGTGAAGACCCCTGCAAGTGCGGCCAGACCCAAGATACCGATCAGCATGCGAGTGTAGCTCGGTCGATACTGGCGAATGAGCTCAGGGGTTAAGATCATGACTAAGATGTTGCTAAGCAGCCTGAATGGACGCATCAATACCGCCATGGCGGCGAAGGTTGCTAACTGAGCAGGTAACAGAATCGCCCCGGCAAGTGCCACTAGCCCATTGTTCGGGAGATTTTGAGTTCCTGTCGAAGCGAGCAGGATCAGGCCGTCAGCTCGCTGGCGCAGAGTGATGGTGAGTGTCCCCCGCGGAAAATGATGAACCAGCAGCGCCAGCCCGAGAAGGTTCACCAGGACGAGCGATACCAAAAGCCATAACAAGACCGGATTGAGCGTGGCGAGCTCGGGAATAAACAGTAGGACCAAGGCAGGTAAAATGAGGAGCGAATTGGGCAAACGGAGCAGCAGGTTCCCCCAAGTGTAGTGGCGCTTTGCAGTAAGCATATATGCCATGGCGTGCAGGGGGACTCGGAGAATGAGCGCGACGAGGAGGAAGACCCAATACGCAGTTGGAAGATCATATAATCTGGCGGCGACAAGCGTCCCAGCTAAGATGACCGGGGCGGCGATGATCAGCGAAGCTCCCAAATCTCGTGGCCAGTCATGGGCGCCAAGCGGCTGGACACTGTAGCGACGGGTTAATACATTGTTCTGACCGAGGTTTGCGACCATGCCCAACGTCTGGAGTACGGCCAGAATGAGCACAAAGTGACCGGCCTCGGCACCGGGGAGAAGGCGAAGGAGGATGACAGTCGCCAGGAGCGTTCCCAGGGCAGCGGCGACCGCCGCGGTGGCGGGGCCGCCGATCAGTACCCCCCACCGCCTTGCCGCTCCGACCAAAGCATCTATGAGACGATCGCCCCCTCGGTCAGCTGCTTCGGTGTGGTGCGGTTGCTTAGTGGGCATGGGCAGCGAGTATAGCCCATCCAAACGCCTGATGGCATGAACAGACGAATCCAGCCCTTATCGTTGATCTTGTTCGGCATCGATCTCCTGATCGTGCTCTTAGGCCTGTTCGTCGCCTCCGAATTACGCTTGCGAATCCCGCTGGGCGCGACGTTGAGCGAAGCACGAGCAAGGATACCCTGGCCCGTGTACCTCTTGGCCCTCGGTACCTGGGGGGTGGCGTTGGTATCCAGTGGCGCCTACGACCCCAAGCGTGCACTTCGCTGGTACAACGAAGCCGCCCGGGTGGCCTGGGCCTCGATTCTCGCGACGATGCTCATGGCGGGTCTGCTCT
>JAZGCZ010000015.1:0-3149 GCA_036477195.1 Anaerolineales bacterium
TCAAGTTCTGAGTCGTTGAGGAAGGCCGTGTAGCCTGTAATATCTGCGATGACTAGATAGCCGCGTTCCGCCATATCGTGAGATTCCTAGCCAGCCTCCGCGATCGAGGCCCGCGCAGCCTCTTTCACTTGATTCGCTGGAACGCTCGAGCTGCTGGGCCTGACGGCCACGCCGCTTTCCAGTTCCTCGATGATGATATTCCTGAGAGCTTCAACCGACCTTTGGCTGTCGGCTCGAAATCTTCCTAGCATGAGTTTGGCCTTGCTGCGGGCGATGACGGATCCCTGCAGACCACCACACACCATGATCACTCGAGTGCCATTCTCGGTGGGAGTGAAGCCGGTGGTGACCATGGCCAAAGCTCCGCCGGGAATAGGAGTTTCGATCGTGTAGTAGTCAAAAGGTCTCCAATCCAGCACGGGCTGCGGTACGTCGTAATCGCCGTGAGCACATATATAAACTGCTCGCTCGTCCACCCTCCCGGTACTGTTATCGTTGATCTTCATTCTATCGACTCCGAACAGGATCCTGCGATATTCGGGTTTTGTAAAGTAGTCCCAAACGAGAGGTGGTT
Source organism: Anaerolineales bacterium (assembly GCA_036477195.1). Taxonomy (GTDB): domain Bacteria; phylum Chloroflexota; class Anaerolineae; order Anaerolineales; family E44-bin32; genus JADFRG01. The sequence continues at coordinate 575 of JAZGCZ010000015.1, forward strand.
CGGCGGGAATTTCCGTCTCAACTGTAAACATAGCCTCGTCTGGATCAACGGATACCCGCCGGCGGTTGCTCTCTCGCAGCCAAACAGGTTCGAGATCCTGTATGTAGAGCGACACCTCGCCCAGATGCTCGTACTCCTCTTGGTGAGTATGCATGGTGGTGCAGAATTCGCCGATCCCCAACGCCACTACCGCCGGATCGGTGTAAGCCACATACGCGTCGATTCCTAGGTCTTGAGCTATCGAATTCTTCATTAGCCGAAACGCCATGTTTACGTCGCTTCCGACGAGCTCCGTGTGGCCGGCCATTTCCTGGAGCACGTACGTTCCATGGTGCACAAAGAACTTGAGGTCCAAGTTCGGGATGTTTCGGCAAGCGTTGCAGGTGCAGCTCGTGTTGAGCTGCATTCTTTGGCGCGCTTGGCGAAAGGCGACGTAGGTGTTCTCGAGGATCTCGACCAAAGTCTGGCCTTGAAGAAAGCTCGCCTCGGGGGCGTAGCTGATGATTGCATCACCTTCTAGGCGCGAGATTACAAGTGGGGGCTTGGTCTGGTCGATGAGCAAGTCCAGCAGATCCTTGAGGCTGTCTTCGGCATGCTCTAGCTCTGATTCGCTGAGGAAAGCCGTGTAGCCCGTAATATCTGCGATGACTAGATAGCCGTGTTCTGCCATAGGGGTACTTCAATACGCGATGCTAATCGTGCACAAAGCAATGCTTAAGTATAAATCAGCCGCGATACGCATGCCTGAGCGGGAACCTTCAGGCCATGCTATGCTCCCGCGCACTCCATGAAACCCCTTGCGACTTTCGTTGGCCTGCTAGTCGTGCTTGTTGCAGCGGCCTGCGCTGGGCCGACCCTAACCCCCAGCCCCGTTCCAATCCCCACCTCGACCTTGACGCCAATTCCATCTGCGACGCCGACCGAAACTCCCACACCCACTCCTGGACCTTGCGCCGGCGAATGGGTCGGAGAATGGATTCAGGTGCAGTTCCAGACCGTGACGGGGAGCATCGTGCTGCCAACTTACACCGTGGAAGGAAAGGCCCTCACCCTAAATGAAGACTGCTCCTATGTGGAAGATTGGAGTGATGAAAGTAGTGATGTCGGTTGTGATTCTAGCGGATTGATTGAGGGCGAATACGAGTTCAGCGGCAGCAGCGTGGCCTTCGTCCCGGCCGACACTGTTGTCGAAATCGGCCTAGACTGCGGTGGCGGGGCACAACTTGCGGGTTCGTCCGCCACAACTCCACTGCACCAGATCGGCCCACCTGGCTATATGATAGATCTCACCGCCCTGCCAGGTGAACTAATCCTAATTGCTTCGCTCGTCTCGAATGAAGGCTTCAACATCGAAGTCTCACAAGTTTTTCGGCCTTGAGCTTCGAGCGATCCCCCTCCGCGCCGGGGCGAAGCCTCTTCGAAGTCTCCCAGGTTATTCGGCCTAACCTGGCTCGAGGCCCAGTACGGCCTCGCCGTCCGGGACAATGCTAAGCAGCAGCCTTTTCGCCTGCTGCCGCTCGGGCCATCTCCAATTCGCGTGTCATTTGCTGGATGTGGTCCCGGTCGTGCCCACCTGGGAAGTGCAGCATATTAGTTCCCAGCCGCCACATGACCCCTTTGCGAGCACTGAGAACCGGGGCGGATTCTTCCAGCATGCTGCAGGTCTCCTCGTTGGCCTTCGCAATACGCTCGACAAGCTGCTCGACCGTTGGGGTCGTCCTCACAACAGCCCGTAACTGCTCCCGCCGGTTTTCCCCACCACCTGCAGACTGCCACTCATTGTCGCTCAGCAACTCCGTGATCGTAAAGAGGTTCCATTCCTCGACAACTGCGAGGTGTGCCAGGTTCTCCTTCACGGACCATCCGTCGCCTTCGGTGAATTCCGCCTCCGATTCGCTAACCCCGTCAAGAGCCTCTCTGAGTTCTTCCATCACCAGGGCGCTCGCCTCCCGATACGATTGAGCGAACGCTACGGGGTCAAGATCGAGATCTGGAATTGGCCGCCCCATAAGCTCCATCTCAACCTCTTGTTTCTCTTCCCCGCGATAGAAGACAACAGTGACCACATCGCCCGCCTGTCTGTTCTGAAGGACGGGCCCGAGATCCTCCCAGGTCCTGATGGAGACTCCGTCCATCTCCACAATCACGTCGTCGCCCTGCAAACCGGCTTTCTCGGCTCCCATTCCCTCGACCACATCCGCCAGCCGGGTCCCTTCTGTGACCGGAACGCCAATGCTGGCGGCGATCTCTTCATTAAAGTCGTTGCCCATGATGCCAAGCATCGGTCGTCGAGTGACGCGAAGGTCGGCTCCGGTGTCGAAGATGGATTCAAGATTTTCCAGGCCGGTTTCCCAGCCGCCTGCTGACAGCTCCCGACTCGCATCCCATTGCTCCCCCTCTCCGAATCCGGAGTGGATAATCTGCACATGCGTGCTCTCGCCCGCGGGTTCCAAGGTGACAGCAACTTGTGTCGCCCCGGGAGCATCTTTTCCCCTCCACTCAAGAGTGACCCTGTTTGGCTTCTCCATCGTCACGACGGTTCCAGAGGCGTACCAGCCGGTGTCCCAGCTTAAAT
>JAZGCZ010000150.1:0-11309 GCA_036477195.1 Anaerolineales bacterium
TCGCGAGGGCGGTTTCGGTTGGTGTATCGCGGCGACTCTAGTGCTTGCCGTTGCCTACCATTTTCTGATAAACCACGTCCTCTAAGTCCTCCCCCCAAAGTTGACCATAGCGCAAAACCATAGTCATGCTACTATGCCCAAGCAGTTGCATTAGGGCGATTGGGGTTACCCCGGCCTTGGTCAAAAGTCGCCCGGCAGTATGGCGGAAGAGGTGAGGGTACAACCGTATGCCCAACTTTTTTCCCGCATTGCGTAGCAACTTGCCGAGTCCAGCGTGACCTAGGCGCTCTGGATCGCCATAACTCAGCCAAAAGATAGGGCGCCCCGGGGATGTATCAAACGGCAACTGGTCCCAACCCTCGCTACTCCAGCCCTTCGTTGATTTCGCGGCAATCTCTATCATTCGTAACCCTTCCTCGACTTTGTATAACTCTAGCCATTTCCAGGTATCCGCATAAAAGAAGGTAACGCGATCCTTGCCGTTTTTGGGCGAAACCATTTCCCGTTTGCGATTCATTTGCTTGGTGACTTGGATCGTACCAATTTGCCGCTCAGGGTCCCAAGATATATCCGTCCAATTGAGCGCCAAAAGCTCAGAGACGCGAAGGCCCGCGTCCTTGAGCATATGCACTATGCCCGCGTTCCTTAAACCCTCGAAATTGGTGGAGTCCGCCGCGGCCTGATCCTCGAAGTACGGTAAAACGATTTCCAACTCCGCGTCTGAGAGGGCCTCTATGCTATCCTCGGTTTTTGGCAAATCAACCTTGATCCGATCCGCGAAGATTTTACGGTCATGGGCGAAATTCAACAAGGTCCTAACGTCTTTGCAGTAGGTCCTGAGCGAATGCGCGCTGTAGGGTTCCCCGTTCTGTTGGGTCAGGCTGCCAAGATAATCTTCAACGTCAAAAAGCTCTATGTCAGCCGGTACGATTCCCTCAGCGTCGGCCCACTCGACAAACCGGCCCATGGTCCGGGCATAGCTGAACATGCTGGAGGGCTTGACTCTTTTGATCGCGCACCGCTGCTCGAATTTGGTATATACTTCGGCCCAGGTTTTAATGGTGCCGTTCCTGCTACTCACTGGTATGTATGTCCTTCCGACCCGTTTTTTAGCTCGGGGATTCTACCACATCGGTAGGCATATCCTCATGGTAGACTGACCCGGGTCTTCCCCAAGGTAGAATTTGGCCGAAAAAACACGTTCGGAACACATGGTCGACCGTCTGCGAGATCTGCAAAGTAGGACCCCAGACGTCGAAGCCTCAGCAGTTGTCAGCGTAGATGGACTGATCATCGCTTCCTCTCTCCCGGCGGGCGTAGAGGAGGATCGAGTCTCCGCCATGTCCGCCGCAATGCTCAGCCTTGGGGAAAGAATCGCCACCGAATTGGGTCGTGGATTCCTCGATGAAGTGTATATCCATGGGGACGACGGATACGTGCTGCTCATGGCCTCGGGCCACGACGCAGTTCTTACCGTTCTTGCCAGGCAGCAAGCAAAGCTCGGCCTCGTGCTGCTGGAAATGCGCAGGGCAGTGGGAGACCTGGAGGAGCTAGTCGGATGAGAGGCGGGCAGATGCCCAAAAATTACTCAAGTTCCACGGTGGGGAGGCTAACTTAGCCTCCCCACCGCTCATTACAGGGGAAGGGTGATATGGAAAAATATATATTTCTGACCGGCGGAGTAGTCAGCACGGTAGGCAAGGGAGTAACCGCGGCTGCGATTGGCAAGCTGCTCAAGGAACGCGGAGTCAAAGTTTCAATTCAAAAGCTGGATCCCTATATCAACGTCGATCCGGGGACGATGAGTCCGTACCAGCATGGGGAGGTCTTCGTCCTGGACGACGGAGCGGAGACGGATTTAGATCTAGGTCATTACGAGCGATTTATCGATGCAAGCCTGAGCAGAGTCTGTAATCTGACCACCGGCCAGATCTACTCCAATGTCATCTCACAGGAACGTCGTGGAGACTTCCTGGGTGGCACCATACAGGTCATTCCTCATATCACCACCGAAATCAAGAATCGAATCCGCGAAGTTCACCAGGTGACCGAGGCCGAGGTCGTGATTTGTGAGGTTGGGGGAACAGTGGGCGATATCGAGTCGCTGCCCTTTCTGGAGGCCCTCCGGCAAATGCGGTCGGACATTGGGCGGGAGAACGTGGTATTTGTGCATGTCACGTGGCTCCCATATATCGGCGCGACGAATGAGCTGAAAACCAAGCCTACTCAGCACTCGGTGCGTGAGCTCCGAGGGATCGGTATCTCACCGGACGTGATCATCGCTCGCTCGGATCACGCGGTGGGCGAGAGCTTGCGGGAGAAGATCGCGCTCTTTTGTGATGTGGAACCGAAGGGCGTAATCCCACTCACAACCACCAGCAGCCTTTACGAAGTGCCGTTGCTGCTGGAAGGCGAGGGGCTTGGGGACTATCTTGTCGATCGCCTAAGTCTTAGCTCAACCCAATCACCAGACTGGACGGAGTGGGAGCAACTGACCGCGCGGGAACGGGAAGACCGCCCCAAGGTCACGGTTGCCATCGTAGGCAAATATGTGGAGCTACAAGACGCGTACATGAGCGTCCGCGAAGCCATCCGGCATGCGTCATTGGCCAATGATGTCGAGGCGGAAATTCTCTGGTTGCACTCCGCCGAACTGGAGAAGCAGCGGGGCTGGGAAGAACTTGAGCGTGCGCACGGCATCATTGTTCCTGCTGGCTTCGGTTCGAGAGGGATTGAAGGAAAGATCGCAGCCGCCCGTTATGCGCGGGAGAACAAAATTCCCTATCTGGGATTGTGCCTGGGAATGCAGGTCATGGTGATTGAATTTGGCCGGCATGTTCTTGGAAGCGAGGATGCGAATTCCACTGAATTTGATCGAAGCACTCCGCATCCTGTTATCGACCTGCTTCCTGAGCAGCGAGGAATTGGCGAGATGGGTGGCACAATGCGCTTAGGCCTGTATCCCTGTGACATTATGGAGGGTACGCTTGCCGAAAGCGCCTATGGGAAGGCCTCTGTATCTGAACGCCATCGGCATCGTTACGAGTTCAACAATACTTACCGTGAAATACTGGCTGAACATGGGATGGTTTACTCTGGTCTCTCTCCGGATGGGAAGCTAGTGGAAGTTGCCGAGCTCAGCGACCACCCATTTATGATTGGAAGCCAATTCCACCCCGAGTTTCTCTCGAGGCCAAACCGCCCGCACCCGCTATTTGCAGGCTTTATCCGAGCCGTTACACGACATCAGCAACCTCGGATAGAGCAAGCTTCCGTCAGCTCCTCCACAGTGAACTAGTCCCATAAACGAAAATCGCCCCCTCCAACCTGGAGGGGGCGATCTCTTTACTCGAGAGTTGGTTAGGCCTCTCTGACCAATTCCGGGGGTGCGCTGAGTCGTTGCTTGTCAGCGCTAATCTTTGCTATTCCGTTACGTGTTTGGTTTAGCAGCCGGGTGAGCTCGTCCTCCAGAGCAGCTAGGGTTTCGACGGTGTACTCATCCGCTTCGTAGTGCACAGCTTCTGCTTCCGCCCTTGCCTGATCCAAGACCTGTTCCGCACGCTCATGTGCGGCTTCTACGATAGTGTCTCGTGAAAGCGATTCCTCGCCGCGGCGTTTTGCAAGACTAAGCGTGCGATTGGCCTCTTCCTGGGCTTGCGCCATCACTCGGTCACGCTGCGCTAGTACTTGCTGAGACTTCCTTACCTCATCCGGAATCGAGATGCGCATTTGATCGATGATTTCGAGCACACGATCCTCATCGACCACGACGCTGTGGGTGAGGGGGATTGGCCGGCTCTCATTCAAGAGCTCTTCTAGTCGGTCCACGAGGTGAAGAATGTCCATTAAGAGGCCTCCCGCAAGCCTGAATAAATCTGCGGAAGATTACACCTAACTGGGAATCTGGTCAAATCGGTCATTCGGCAATTAGTCTCTTAGCGAAGTCATGTCTACCGCGTCGCTCCCTACCTCCTTAAACTGTTGGGTGAGCGCGGCCGAGACAAAATCCGGCACCATGCTGCTTACATCTCCATCCAGGGAGGCGATCTCGCGCACGGTGGTTCCGGTCAGAAAACTATGCTCTTCCTGTGTGATGAACGCGACAACCTCAATATCTGGAGCTAGCCGACGGTTCGCAAGGGCCATTCGAAATTCATGCTCAAAATCGGAAAAGACTCTCAATCCACGCACAATGACTTGGGCATCGACCTTGTGGCAGAATTCTACGATCAAGCCGCTAAACATTGAGACCCGAATGCGTTCATCATCTGCAAAGGCTTGTTGAACCATATTCAAGCGCTGCTGGGGAGAAAACAGCAGGCTTTTGAGGGGCCGGTCGTACACCGCCACGACCAGCTCATCGAATATAGGAGCCGCTCTCTTGGCGATGTCAATGTGTCCAAGGTGGATGGGATCGAAAGTACCAGGAAACACAGCTCGAGTCATCAGCTAATCTCTCCCTTTCCATTTCCGTTGGTCCAGAATCGATCGACGGCCAGGGCAAGCTCCTGATGTTGCGGCGCCTCCAGCATCGGATCTTCCTTGAAAAGACGCGTGGCCTGGCTGCGCGCCTTTTCGATCATAAGCAAATCGGTAAGGCGGGCCGCGCGCAAATCGAGGAACCCCGATTGCCGGGTCCCAAGGAAATCGCCGGGGCCGCGTTGCTCCAGGTCCATATCGGCGAGTTCAAAACCATCGGAGGTCCGTTCCATCGCCATCAACCGCTCATTATCGCTTTCGCGGTCGCTCGTTGGGATCAATAAGCAGTAGGATTGCTGATCGCTGCGCGTGACCCTGCCGCGAAATTGATGCAGCTGGGAGAGCCCAAAAAGATCGGCGCCCTCAATTAAGATCACGGTGGCATTGGGTACGTCGACGCCTACTTCAACCACAGAAGTAGACACGAGCACATCGTACTCGCCCTGCCGAAAGGCGTTCATCACGCGTTCTTTTTCTTCTGGCTTTAATCGTCCATGCAGCAGGCCCAGGCGATATTCCGGGAAGGCAGTTTCTTGTAATGCTTCGTGTTCATCGACGGCTGCCTTTGCCTGGATCTTGTCGGAGCCTTCCACTAGCGGAAAAATTATGAATGCTTGATGGCCGGCGGCGAGCTGGCCGCGAATAAATGTGTGCGCACGAGCCCGCTCAATGGGGCGGAATACACGAGTTTCAACCGGTTGTCGCCCAGGCGGCATCTCGTCCACGACCGTTAAGTCAAGATCTCCATAGATTGTGAGCGCCAGAGATCGCGGAATCGGCGTTGCGGTCATCACGATTAAATTGGGGTTTGTCCCCTTGCTGCGCAAGGCAGCGCGCTGCGCCACCCCAAAGCGGTGCTGTTCATCGATCACCGCCAGTCCAAGCTTCTTGAAGCCTACGGGGTCTTCGAGCAGGGCGTGTGTGCCAATCACGACTTGAATCTCTCCGCTCACGAGACCCTCCCGGATTTCTTTCTTCTCGTCTTTCGGTGTCGAACCGAGCAGCAGTCGAATCGCTTCCGCTGGCAGGCCAGTCGATGCAGGCAGAAGTTCGAGAAAGGTTGTGTAATGTTGCTCAGCCAGAATGCTGGTGGGAGCCATCACGGCAGCTTGCGTTCCCTGGCTTGCGGCAATTCCTACCGCGGCCGCGGCGATCACTGTCTTCCCGGAACCCACGTCTCCCTGAATCAAACGGTTCATAGGAACTGGGCGTTCGAGATCGGCACGCACTTCGACGAGAGCTTTCTGCTGCGCGTCCGTCAGCTGATAGGGAAGCCCGGCCAAGAAGCGATCCATCCATTCGTCTGCAACTTGGATAGATTCGGTTATCAATTCCTGCCAACCAGACTTCTGACGCATGACTCCAAGCTGCAGGAAGAGCATTTCGTTGAACGCTAGGCGGTGTTGTGCGGCCTTTAGATGATCCCAACTGTCTGGAAAGTGGACCTGGTGAAATGCCGTCCCGAATGGCATCAATCCCACCTCGCTGACGAGCGCGGGTGGGAGAGGATCTGGCACACGATCTGCAAGGTCCTGTACAACCGAGTTGACCACCCTGCGCAGCCATTTCGCAGTCACACCCGCCGTGAGCGGGTAAACCGGAACGATGCGATTGGTGTGGACCTGCTTCCTCTCCAGTGGTTCCCATTCGGGGCCGTTCATTGTGAGCTTTCCCAAATACTGCTCGATTCGACCAGAAAGAACGACTGCTTTGCCCGGCTTGAGGCGGTTGGCAATCCAGGTCTGGTTAAACCAGGTCACCCCAATCGATCCAGATCCGTCGCTGACAGTGGCTTCCACCAGCTTGAGCTTGCCTCCGCTTACAGGACGAACCGAAATCTCGTCGACCGTGCCGATGATTGTGATTTCCTCACCTAATTCCAGCCGGTTGATGGTCTTTAGCTGCGAGTAATCGTCGTAGCGTCGGGGGAGATGCCACAGCAAGTCCTCGAGAGTCTCCAGGTTGAGTTTCTTGAGAGTTTTTGCTGACTTCGGCCCAATTCCCGGAACTGAAGTTAGCGGAGAATCGAGCGAAGCGGGTTCCGGAACGGCCTCCGCTTCCCCGCCAACGGCTTTGCCGTCGCCCGCCGCATCGCTGTCCGGCTCGCCGCTCTCCACGCTAGCGGGCTCTTCAGAACTCGCGGAGGGAACTGGATCCGAGGAGCCTTGTTCTAGATCAAGCTTCCCACTACTGGACTCCTCGCGTGAGGGCGCGCTTGTCCCAGCGGCACCTTGAGACGCACCTGGGGAGGGAGACAATTCGGGGTACTCTGCGCGCAATCGATTCCACAGACCGCGCAGCGTCTCTTCTCTAGATTTGGCTGACAGTCGGGGATAGTCGGCTAGCCTGGCCACCACGACCTCAATTAGCGCCGGGGCAACTCCGGATTCCAGCGCCTCTTCTCTCCAAGGCTCGAGCATCCGATCGAGGCCGCCAACGACAGATCCGTTGTCGTAGCCACGCTCGGCTTCAAGCGTCAGGTAATTGGTCAGCTTTTGAATGGTCGAGTTCAAAGTGTCAGAGTGCCTCCCCCGCACTTTCCAAGACGACGAGGCCCAGGCCATTTAAACCCACATAGGTAGCCGCAGCAGGCCCATAATTGACGTATCGGATGGGGGTGTCAGGATACAAGGCTTCCAGGCGCTCGGCAACCAATAGAGCTTCTTCGTCCGGCACGGGGGTGCTGTGAAGAATTCCCAGCTGCTCGATGTCTGAGAATTCCATAACGAACTCAATCAGTTTTTCCTGCGCTCGTATCCGTGTGCGAACTTTTTCCATTGGAATCAGGCGACCGTGCTCGACCGTTAAAAACGGAAGGACCTTGAGCAAATTGCCAAGGATGGCTTGTGACCGGCTGACCAGCCCGTTGCGCTCCAGGTAAGCCAGGTCATCCAGAAAGAAAACGATGTAAAGCCGAGGGATAATCCCACGAACTGCTCGCACGACTTCTTCGAGTGAGCTGCCAGATTCGGCGGCCGCCGCTGCGGTGCTGGTCAGCATACCGAGCCCAGCAGACAGACTGGTTGAGTCGATGACCTGTATATCGCAGCGACCGCGAAATACTTCGCTGGCTTTGACCGCGTTTCGAAATGAAGTGTTGATCCCTGCGGAAGTGTGGATTGACACAATTTCGTCGGTTTCATTTTGAAGCCGAGAATAAACCTCGACCATCTGCTCGACGCTCGCCGGATCTGCATATGCCTTCCCGGGATCGGCCTCGAAGCGGGCCCGAACCTCGTCCAGCGACAGGTCGGGGCGGTCTTCGACCGCTTGATCCTCAAACCGAACGGTCGTCGGAACCAGGCTGATCAGGTGGTGATGATTGTTGTCTGGATTGAGGAAGCGGACGGAGCTATCCGTCACAATGCGTATCGTCATTCTACGGAAAATATCAAATCGTAGAGGGGCTGGCCCCCAAATACGAGCTCGACTTCCTGCTCAGGGTATTGTTCACGGATCATCTGTGAAATTTCTTGTGCCTCCTCTTCGCTCAAGTCTGCGCCCCAATAGACCGTAATCAACTCGGACGCGCCGGCCTCTGCCTCTCTTAAGGTGATAAGTGTGGCCTCTGACAGATCCTCAGTTGCGGTAACTAGATCGTCGTCCAGAAGCGCAATAATTTGCCCTTCCATGCAGGGAATACCATTGATGGTCGTGCTGCGAGTGGCTCGTGTCAGCTCGGCGGTTTTGATCTCGCCCAACGCGGCGATCATCGAATCAGCGGTCTCTTTAAGATTCCCGTCCGGTTCGAGGCAAATCATGGCCGCAATTCCTTGCGGCATCGTGCGAGTTGGTACCACTTGAACTTGTTTATTGCTCAACTTGGCTGCTTGCTCGGCAGCCATAATCACGTTCTTGTTATTTGGAAGCACAATGATCTGGTCGGTGGGGAGCTCTTCGATGGCGGAAAGAATTTCTTCCGAGCTCGGATTCATGGTCTGCCCACCTTTGATAATGGCACCTGCCCCCATTTCAGACAGCACCTTTGTTAGTCCGGGCCCAGACGACACGGCGACGACCGCGATTTGACCCTCGCTGACTTCGGCGAGTTTGATTTCGGACTCGCTCGCGATAAGAGCCATTTGATCCATCAAGTTTTCCATGGCAACATTGGTCACCGTGCCCATCTGCTTGGTGTATTCGATGGGCTGATATTGATCCTCGTCAGGGACGTGGATGTGCATCCGAATTAGACCGTCACCCTCCGCGATCTGTAGTGAGGTGCCAATCTTGGCCAAACCCGAGGTGAAAGAGCTCAAATCGAAGTCGGGTTCAGGCCGGAAGTCGACCACCACTTCCCAATCCTGGCCTTCCTCAATGTCCCCGCCTACAAGATCCATCAAGTGTGGGTCGACATCGATCGTAACCAGCGGAACATCCAGGTCCAGCCCGGTCGCAGACCGCAGCATACCCTCCAGAATGAAGAAGAGCCCCTTGCCTCCTGCGTCCACTACACCTGCTTTAGCAAGAACGTCCAGCAGGTTGGGAGTGTTCTCGACCGCCTCGTCGGCAGCTTGCACCATCCGCTCCAACAAATCTAGATTTGAAACTACCCCGTTTTGGAGCGCCGCGTCTGCCGCAGCGGCAACTTCCTTTGAGACAGTCAGAATGGTGCCTTCCACGGGTTGTCCGACGCCTCGATAGGCAGTATCACGAGCCCCCGCTAGTCCCTTTGCAAAGGCCGAGGGATCCATCTCGTCCACCCCATCGAGCGCACGCGCGAAGCCGCGCCACAGTTGAGAAAGAATGACACCAGAATTTCCCCGCGCTCCCATCTGAGCGCCATGCGCCAGCGCCTTCAGCGCCTTACCAATCGAGCGCCCTCCGGCGCTCTCCACCTCTTTCCAGGCAGCCTCCATGGTAAGCACCATGTTAGTGCCGGTATCGCCGTCAGGGATCGGATACACGTTGAGCGCATTGACCGTCTCTTGATTGGTTCTCAGCCAAGTCATGCCGGCCTCGGTCAGCTGAAGCAACCCATGCGCGTCAAGATAACGGTAGCGCCGCGCCAGTCGTTCCCAGCCGGTTGTGCCCGGTTTCATCATTTAGGATCCGTCGCTGACTCGCAGATCTTGTACGTGGACATTTACCGCAACTACGGGGAGGCCAATGGATTTCTCCACCTGATACTGCACGGAATTGGCCACGCTTGTAGCCACGCTCGTAATCCGTGTGCCGTACTCTATGATGATGTAAAGATCAACACATATCTGATCTTCATCGATCGTCACGTCGACCCCATGGCGAGGATCGCGAGCGATTGCGTTGGCCAACCCATCCATGATGTTTTTGGAAGCCATCCCCACGATGCCATACGAGGTTAGTGCCGATCTTGCGGCAACGGAAGCGATAGCACTCGGCGAAATTGAGATCGTTCCATGCTTGTTAGTTTTCATTCCTGTTCCATCCTCGGGCGTTCGAACCTTCCATGGTAATATTGCGCCCGCATTCGAAAAGTGAAATAAATCCAAAATGGCACACTGTGAAACCTGCGGCAAGACAACGGCGTTCGGTCAAAGCCGCAGCTTTTCCATGAAGGCAACTAAGAGAAAGTTTAAACCAAACTTACAGCGGGTTCGCGTAATGGAAGAGGGAAGATTAGTGCGCAGAACTCTCTGTACTAAGTGCATCAAGCGTCTTTCTTTACCGTAAATCGTAGGTAGGACCCAGGAAATGTCCGGGCCGCTTCAGGGCGGTCTTTTTGTTTAGTGCCCTAGGGAACTTCTGATCGCCGCGATTCCCTTGGCAATTCCTTGCTCATAATTGAAGATTGCGCTGGCTGCTACGAAGACTTCGGCTCCGGCCCGCTCCGCCATCGGGGCCGTATGCGAGTCGATTCCGCCGTCCACCTGGATGAGCGCATTCATCCGATCCTCGGTTTTCAGTTCGCGAAGCCACTTAACCTGCTCTAAAGGTTCCGTCATAAAAGATTGCCCGGAATAACCGGGGTTGACTGTCATAACGAGCATTAGATCGATAGTATTAAGCACATCCGAGGCCTGCTCGGCTCGCGTCCCGGGACTAATTGCTATTCCAGCTCGTAAGCCTAGATCATGAGTTACGCTCACAATATTTTCAAGATCTTCCACGGCCTCCACGTGCACCGTGAGCGAGTCGGCGCCAGCGTTGGCGAAATCCTCCAGGTAGCGATGAGGATTCTCAATCATCAAGTGCACATCCAATGGCAAGTCGCTTGCTCGCCGTACCGCCTCTAAGACAACCGGTCCCATAGTGATGTTAGGCACAAAGTGGCCATCCATCACATCGATGTGTATCCAGTCCGCGCCGCCTTTCTCGGCGGCTTGAATAGCATCTTCTAGGTGCAGGAAATCGGCGGACAGGATCGAGGGGGCAATAATGAATCCCTTCGCCATTGGGGCAATCATACCTTTCGCAGATTCCGTTGACAAGCAAAGCATCCATTTAGGTGACTGCGCTACACTCGGTCTGTAGGGCAACTGTAAGGGGACCTGGAAGGCCTTTTCTTGATACTGTAGATTGGGGTGTATCGGGTGTTTGAATCATGCGTCGCTGGTCGAAATCCTGCAATGATGAGGGCGCACTCAGGTTTCGATATGGAGATCTATTGAGGATCGCGAGATCAAAAGAGGGTAAGCCAGTTGGGTGTCCTCAAATCAATTAACCAAATTCTAAGCGGGGACGAAGCAAAGCCAGGCTCCGCACCTCCGCCGACGGCCGATAAACGCATACTGCGGCTCGAAGCGGAAGTAGAGAAACTGCGCACAGTGTTGCGCGGAACGGCCGCGCTCAATGCCGCTTTGAACTACGAGCGCGTGATGGATATGGCGCTCGATCTGGCGACCAGCGCG
>JAZGCZ010000151.1:0-5861 GCA_036477195.1 Anaerolineales bacterium
CCCGGATGGCCCGGAGGACCATCCGATGCCTCATCCAATCGATCCCCTGAGTCTCTGGCCGCCCCTAACGCTACCCGGAGATCGATCTCTGAGAATGGAGCATTCAAGGTATACGCCCCAACCTCCAACACCGGTACGCGACTCCCGTACTTTTCCTCAAGTGCGGATTCCCCTGCGATATCTATTTCCAAGAGCTCATGCGGGATCTCCACCTGAAGAGAAGCCAACGCCTCCCGCACCTGTTCGATGTCTCCTACTCCATCGAGATAATAGAGCGTGGCACGCATCATTGGCTGAGCCCTACGTTCTCCAAATATCCGTCAAGCTGGGACTGGGTCAATATACCAATGTGGTATGACCGAATGAGACCCTCCCGATCCAGAACAACCGTGGTCGGATAGCCACGCACCTTGTACTGTTGCTGAATCTTGCCGCCCGGATCAAGCAGAAGCGGAAAAGTTAAGCCAAGTTCCTCTCCAAAGGAGGCTACAAGGTCAGCCGATTCGTCGAAGTCGATGCCAAGAACAATAAATCCCTGGTCCCTGAATGATTCGAATGTCGATTGCAACAAAGGCATCTCAGTTCTGCAAGGCGCGCACCATGTCGCCCAGAAATTAATTAACACAACGTCACCAAGATAATCCGCCAGCCCAACCATTGTTCCATCTGCCGCTACCAGCTCGAACCCGGGCGCCTGGCCGCCAGTCTCTAGCCCGGCTATTGAGATCTGAGGCGCACCTGCGGTTGGTTGGGGCAGCGAATCTACCGGTGCTGAAGGCAGGCCAAAGAAAACTAGATAGCCAACTGCGGCTCCGATGAGCAAACCGCCAGCGAGCGCGACCAACGGCCGCAAAGATCCCTCCGCACCTCGCTCCCGATTAAGCACAATACGCCGAAGTAGCTATCAATTCGCAGCCGAAATAGCTTGATGGCTACACTTCCACAATCACCCGAGTGCCGGGGTTCGGCCATTGCACGGTCAAATCGCCGGGTCGATAGTCAATCACGGGGTGGGTCCAGCGAAATATCCACTTGGCGTCTTCGGGAAGTAAATTGATGCACCCTCTCGAACGAGGGGCGCCAAAATCAGCATGCCAGTAAGTTGAATGCAGTGCTGCGCCGCTCCCATGAAATAAAACTGTCCATCCCACTCCGGGAAGATCGTATCCGGTTACTGCGTCGCCACCGGACATGTGTCGTGAGACCATCTTGCGCCATGTCCACATCTGACCGATAGGCGTGTTGGATGTGAAATCCCCGCCCTCGGGATAATATGCATAGCCGGAAGAACTGCGCGCGAAGTAAACCTCGACCCCTGATTCCATTGCCGAGATCTCCTGACGGGTGATGTTCACCACCACCGCCTTGTCTTCGACATTAGGCGAAATGGGAGCCAACTCTGCTGGCGAGATGAGCCGAAACGCCTCTCCAGGGGCGAACATGATCACGCCGTTTTCGTCATGAACGCGATACCAGATGTGTCCATCCGAGCCCGTAACGCGGTCGTCGATGTTCAAAACCATACCGTAGTACAGCCGGTATCTCACAGGAGCAGCTGGGTCCGCCACCGTTCGGCCATCGGCATAAGGCACCGTTATTTCGGTCCAGGTACCCTCGGCCGGGACCGCATCTAAGATCTCGTTAGGGTGATTTCGAACGAGCTGAGCCTCCGACGCCCAAATAAATCCTTCAGGAGTTTCAAGCCAGACGTTGTTGTGGGGATAAACGCCTTTGCTTACTACCTTGCGCCCCACCTCCAGCAGGTCGTCGAAATCTCGGCTGCCTATGACCGGGCTGTCCGGATGCGGTCGCAATCGGAGTTGAACGGCAGCATCCGTGATGCGCGCATATTGTTCTGTCTCGGAAAGAGATTCTGCTGCGCGGAGCAAGGCCCGCGACCCTCCCGAGATGGGCAAGGCCGCCGCGGTGAGCGATGTGCCTGTAAGTTTCAAGAATTCTCGCCTTGATAGGGTCATTGGTGGTGTGATTGGAGGAAGGATACCTGATCCAAAAGGCACCAACAAGTGAGCTTAACTACCTCCAAGGTACACTTTGCGTAGCTCACAGAGAAGGATGATCTAATGAGTCGAAGATCAGCTAGATCTTCATTCGCCTTAAGCGTAGGCTATTGACAACCACTGCTACCGAGCTGAATGCCATGCCCCCTGCCGCAAGCATGGGGTTGAGACGCCCCATAGCCGCCAGCGGGATCAGCAGTACATTGTAGAAGAAGGCCCAGAAGAGATTCTGCTTGATCACCCGCAGCGTTGTGCGTGAAAGCTGAATGGCACGAGGCACAATTCGCAAATCTCCGCCAAGGAGAGTTACGGGCGCCGCAGCAATCGCAACATCCGCTCCGGTTCCAATCGCGATACCGACATCGGCCGCTGCCAGGGCTGGCGCATCGTTGATGCCATCCCCAACCATGGCAACTGGCTCACCACTCTGCTGTAATCGCACTACTTGTCCGGCCTTATCAGCCGGCAGAACCTCGGCCAAATAGCTATCGTCTCCCTCAAGTCCAACCTGCCGGGCAATGGCAGCTGCAGTGTGGCGGTTGTCCCCACTCACCATCTTGACTTCCAGTCCCATTTCCTGCAGCGCGCGGATCCCCTCCCTTGATCCATCCTTTATCTCGTCTGAAATTGCAAGCAAGCCAG
The DNA here is from genome assembly GCA_036477195.1 of Anaerolineales bacterium. Classification (GTDB taxonomy): domain Bacteria; phylum Chloroflexota; class Anaerolineae; order Anaerolineales; family E44-bin32; genus JADFRG01. Next base: position 2,661 of record JAZGCZ010000151.1, read on the forward strand.
CGACCTCGCCTTCGATGGCAATCGCTACTGCCGTCTTGGCTTGAGTCTGGAAGGTTTCGAATTGCTTAGAAAAACCATCCAGCGGAATCCCGTTTTGCGTCAGCAGTTCGGGACTGCCAATGAGCACCCTCTTATTGCCCACATAGGCAGATATGCCTGCGCCTGGAATGGCTTCGAATCTCTCCGGCGAGCTCAGTTCAAGTCCCCGAGCTTCCGCCTCAGCAACGATGGCATGACCCACCGGGTGTTCCGATCCAAGCTCGGCACTGGCAGCAAGCCGTAGTATTTCATTTTCCGCGCCGTTCATCTGGATATCCGTGACAGTTGGTTGGCCGCGCGTGATTGTGCCGGTCTTATCCAGCAGCACCACCTTGATTCCACCGGCGAGTTCCAGAGCTTCGCTCGACTTGAAAAGGATCCCCATGCCAGCGCCTTTTCCCATTCCAACGGTGATGGCGGTCGGCGTGGCCAGGCCCATTGCACATGGACAAGCGATAACAAGGACAGCAATTGTGTTGAGAAATGCGCGTGTGAACTGTGTGGTTTCGCCGATTGCGGGAGTGGCTACAAACATCCACAACAGGAAAGTTAGGGCCGCTACACCAAGCACGGCCGGAACAAAAATGGAAGATACCTTATCGGCCAAGTTCTGAATAGGCGCCTTGCTGGCTTGAGCCTCCTGGACCAATCGAATAATCTGCGCCAGCGCGGTGTCCCTTCCGACCTTGGTAGCCTCGAACCGGAGCAGGCCCACCTTGTTCAAGGTCGCCCCGAACACAGCATCCCCGGTATTCTTGCTGACCGGCATCGATTCGCCCGTCAGCATCGATTCGTCGACCGTTGACACGCCTTCTATTACGACCCCGTCGACCGGAAACTTCTCGCCCGCTCGCACGATCACAATATCGCCAACGATCACGTCTTCGACGGCAATCTCAATCTCAGCTCCATCGCGAACGACATGTGCCTTCTTCGGCTTAAGATTCAGGAGGGCACGGATAGATTCGCTGGTTTGTGCCTTGGCCCGCGCTTCGAGGTAGCGGCCGAGCACGATCAACGTTACGATCACAGCCGCAGTTTCAAAATATAAATGCCCGTCGACCCAGCCCAGCAACACTGGTACCGAGTAGGCGTAGACCGCCAGTGCCCCCATGGCAATGAGCACATCCATATTTGTGGTGCGGTTGCGCAAGGCGTGGTATGCCCCGTCAAAAAACTGCCAGCCCACATAGAAAACAACCGGCGTAGTGAGAGCAAACATCACCCATCCATAGAAGGGAGACGAGGCAACTGCCTCAGACACGAGCCCGAAATCGGCAAGCATGGACATGATGAAGACCGGGATGGCGAGCGCTGCTCCAATGGCGAGAAGATTCCGCTGATGTCGCACCGCATCCTCGCGCGATCGGCGTTCTGCATCTTCAAAGTGCAGCTCTTGGGAAATCGGTTCGAAACCCGCCTTGCGTATGGCAATTCGAATCTCACGCTGTGAAACAGCGGTCGGAATATATTTAATTAGGACCTGTTCGCTCGCCAAATTTGCGGTGGCTGAAATGACCCCGGGGCTTTCCAGCAATTGATGCTCCAGGCGGCTGCTATCGCTGGAGTCGTGTAATCCCAACACAGCTAATTCAGCATCTGCCACGGCAACGTCGTAGCCAGAGTTCCGGATGGCACCTAGTATTTCAGACACTTCCAATATCGCTGGGTCGTAGGCGACGGCCGCCCGCTCCGCAACCAAGTCGACATTGGCCTGCTCTACTCCAGACAGCTTGTCGAGCCTCTTCTGGATAGTCTCCGCACAATTCGCACAGTGCATTCCGGTGATGGGAAGGGTAAGCTCCATAGCATCAGTCATAATCAAACTTTCGAAGCCATTTCATAGACTTCAGTAATCTCCTTAAGTATTTGCTCTTTGTCTACGCCGTTCTCGCCCTGAACCGCATTTACCAAGCAGGTTTGCAAATGCTCATCCAATACATCAACGCTGACTTTCGTGAGCGCTGACTGCACGGCTTGAATCTGGCGGATCACATCGATACAGTAGGCATCTTCATCTAGCATTCGCTCGATTCCACGAATGTGCCCCTCGATCGTGCGGATGCGCCGCACTCTTTCCGGTTTTTCCACAGCTATTCGCCTCCTTGCGTTCTGTCAGACTTCCTATCTATGATTTCTGTCTCCCCGATTTCACTGCTTCCCCACATGCGTGTCCCGTGCTTGTGTATCCATATTTCAGTATTCCCCCCTCCCCCCATTCCATATTTGTCCCCCTGGGTACCCCCCCCCATGGGGTCGGGTGCACCAATTATAGGGTTTGGGTAGCGCAGAGTCAATAGGTGAGATTTGGGTAGCGCAGAGTCAATACGTGAGATTTGAGTAGCGCAGAGTCAATACGTAAGATTTGGGGAGCGCGGAGTCAATACGTGAGATTTGGGGAGCGCAGAGTCAATACGTGGGATTTGGGGAGCGCAGAGTCAATGCGTGGATTTTGGGGAGCGCAGAGTCAATGCGTGGACAAATTGTCTGATGCAGGGACGATTAACTCGTTTGAGAAATGGAATTTCGAAGCCGTCAAATGAGTATCTATGTTATCTATGGAGTTTCGCAACTGGTTTTGGAATTTCGAGGCCGTCAAACAAGGACGACCGGTTAGCGATCCGAATTAGGCTTTGTGGCCGTTTTCCGCATTGGGATCATCTGAGAGCAGCTGCGCGGCATGCTGAAGAACTGGCATGATAACCTCCAAATTCTCCCGCGCACCTTTGGGGCTACCGGGCAGGTTTACGATCAAGGTATTTCCCCGTATGCCTGCAACGGCTCGGGAGAGCATGGCATGTGAGGTCTTCTTCATGCTGTGAGCTCGCATAGCCTCCGCAAGTCCTGGTGCGAGCCGGTCCACTACCTGGAGCGTCGCTTCCGGGGTCACATCGCGCTTCGCGAACCCAGTGCCGCCGGTCGTGAGGATCAGGCTGACCTTGCCCGAATCGCTCCATTGTTCCAGCAAGCTTGAGATCTGATCTGCCTCATCCGGAAGCACCGTGCTCTCGACCACCGTCCAGCGATTGGACAGTGCGAGCTCAGCGAGCAGCGGACCGGATTGGTCCTCCCGTTCACCCATTGCCGATCGATCGGAGATCGTCAGAATACCCACCCGCATAGACTACTCGGTTTCCCTACCCACCAACTGCTTCCAATCCC
>JAZGCZ010000152.1:0-15699 GCA_036477195.1 Anaerolineales bacterium
CTGTCTGAGCTTGAATGCCATTCCTTGGTGGGCTAAGGAAATGGATCAGCCAACACGCCGCCCGAGCCTAATCTGGGCAATTATGGCACGGGCGTGTCGGTGGGCGGGGGCCCGGGAGGCGGTGGAGGCGGGGGCCCAGGAGGCGGTGGAGGCGGAGGCGGTGATGATGTGGGTTCCTCGGTTGGCTCCTCCGTCGGTTCATCGGTCGGTGGCGGCTCGGGCGTGTCCGTTGGCGGCGGGGGCTGTGTTGGCGCCGGTCCCGGCGGCGGAGGCGGGGGCGGTTTTGGCGTTCGCGTGGGCGGTACTGGCGTGGGGGATACAAACAACGGCCCCAACGGAGTACGCGTCGGCCGAGCATCGGAACCCCCGGCCAATATCGGCTCCAGCGTAGCAGCCAGCACCAATCCGCCGACGTACTGGCCAAACGCGTACCGGGCATGATCGATTGCAAGCGGACCCAAGACCTCGCCCTCCAGGCCTATGATGATCCGTTGCCCGGCGGCAAGCCCCATTGCAACTCCGCCTGGAAATACCAGCTCACAGGTTTCTTCGAAACAATCCACCTCAAATTGACCTGAGATTGGATCCCACAATGCGCCCATTAGCGACCCGGTCGATTTCGCCAGCACTCCGGATGGCGCAAGCACTGAGATCACGGATATTCCCGAACCCTGGCTCGAAGCCAACACCACTCCGCTGTGCAACACCAGGTTGGTGCCAGATTCACCTTCGATCTCGAGCAGCTCCATTTGGCTTTCTGGGCCAAGATAGATGATGGATTGATCCGGAAGCCCAAGCCGTACGTAACTGGCCCCTCCGAGCGTGCGGAGCCGCACACCCGGGCCAGCTGTTACAAGTTGCTCGAGCCTGAGATTCTCAAAAATGCCGTTTGCAGCACTAGTTTCCGCCCGCCCACCGATTTCTGACACAAAAGCCACACCAGAGGGCAGGGCGGGAATTGTGGGGCCTGCGCTGGGTCCCCCCAAGGCCCCGGATAATTTCGGAACGGCCCAAGCCGCGGCACCAATCACCAGCGCAAAGGCCGCTGCGGCTCCCACGGCCGGCGCGAGATAGCGTCGGTAGTAAATGCCACCGCCCGGTACTTCCAGTACGACGGCAGACACGTTGTCATCCACCCGGCGGTTGAGTGCCTTTTTGATCAATCGATCGACCGCCCCGCCGGGAGATCGTCCTCGCACAAGGGCCGTAAACTCGCTTGCCTCAACATAATGGGCGAAGCGTTGATCGCGCCGAGTCTTGATCAGGCCATCCGAGCACACCAGCACAACATCGCCACTCTTCAGAGGCAAACCTTGCGCGGCCCTGGCTTCGGCCGCCGACTCTTCGCCTCCATGAAGCCACAGGCCTAGATCCACATTGACCGTCGGCTCATACCCGACCGATCGCACGATTTGATCTCTGCGTGGATGTTTCGAGGCCTCTACACGGCTCAGCTTGCCCGAGCTCACGATTTCATTTTCCCAGGTGTGATCTACGGTCAGCGGAAAGGCTTTTTGAGCGCGAAGCAGGTAAATGCGGCTGTCGCCTACGTTCGCCACGTACAGCCGGTTGTTCGAGATTGCAGCAATGGAAGCGGTTGAGCCCATATTGGTTTTGCGCCGGCTCTTTTGTGCTTCGGCGAAGACGCGCTCGTTTGCCTCTTTCAATGCGGCTTCGAGCATCCGGGGGATATTCCGCTCTCGGGAGCTCTCAAGGTTCTCGAAAATCGTGGTGACCGTCAGTTCTGCCGCCCGCTCGCCCGCGTTTTCGCCGCCAATCCCATCCGCGATCACTCCCACCGACAACACAATTCCGCTTGCTGTCCGTATGGTTTCGGCTCGGGCTCGATCTTCTAGAAGGGTGCGGGTCGGAGAAGCCCCAATGTGGGCGCCAGCGGCGAGTCGAATTTGGCTTTCGGCAGATTTAGCCATCTAACTTAATTGAGGGGACCGTCTTTTTTTTTGGGAGACCGGAGGATGACTCAACACGATCGAAACCGCGTGGTCCTCTATCTGCGCCAGGGGAGCCTTCGCTTTTTCTTCGGTGCGCGTTGAACGCGCCAATCACCTGAATACCGGTCGATTACCGCGTTGTAATCCCGCATATCAACTCGCAAGTTGGGATCCTTGGACAGACACCCCTCGATGACAAACTCATCAAGCTCTCGAGGCAAATCTTGGCGGCGTTTTTTCATCGATTGAGGAGTACCGCGCAGGATGGCTGAAGTAACGCTGCGATCAGTAATGCCTTGAAATGGCTCGCGGCCGACTAGCAGCCGATAGAGGAGAATTCCCATGCTCCATACGTCGGCTTTGGAGGGGTCAACATTAGCCACAATCTCCGGTGCACTTGGATCGCGGCCTTCCTGAAGCCGCTCGGGGGCCATGTAGACCACCGACCCGTCGAGTTGTGGTCTGACAAGCTTTGCGGCGACACCAAAATCGATGAGCACGGGTTCCAGCCGGTCGCCAACCCTCAACTCTCGTCGGAATAAAATATTGTCCGGCTTGACATCGTTGTGTGCGAACCCCCGTCCATGGATGTATTCCAAAGCCGTGCCGACCTGATGACAAATGGCAGCCGCCTCACCAACCGACAATGGACCCAAGCCGCGCAAGAAGGCTTCAAGCGAACCTCCTCGCAAACACTCCATGCCGAAGAACCACGGTGTTCCCACAATCTGAACTGCCCGCTCTTTGTATGGATTCTTTCCGGCGGAAATTCGCCGAAGCTGGACCACGCCCCGATGGTCAAGTTTCTGAAGGATTTCAACTTCTTTCTGAATGGCGGCGAAGAAATAATCCTGATTTCCGCCAGTACGACTGATCTTTAGGGCCGCCTGCATGTCGCTATCCGCGGTCGGCGTGGCCCGAACCACCCTCGACATACCGCCGCGACCTTCGGGATAGACTTCAACGATTTTGAAGTCCCCGATTGGCTTGCCGTTCTTGATATCTGAGAGTGGGTATTGTTGCATCTGAGATCGCCATGGAAGAGCGCAACTTACCGCGCCCCTCCACTCTAAGGATCATAGGTTATGTTGATTGGGCCTCGCTGGCTCCTACTCAGTATTCTCTCGGGCTAATCTTCCATATACTCATCGTACGTGTCGCCAACCTGGTCGGCGGCCGCTTCAAAATCAGAGATCCGTCTCGGCTGCGTGGAGCTCCGTTCATCGTCTAGGCTTGGCTGCTCTCCGGTTACATCGGCTAGCTGAAAAAGAAACTTCAAGCCTCCCCGCTCAATCGGAGCCACATCGACGGTGTCCCCATCGTGTAGACGCATGGATTCCAGAGGGGTAATTTTTTCCCCGTTCACCAAAGTACCGTTCGTGCTGTCTTCATCCCGGATCGCAAAGTGATCATCTTCGTCAAGGATCGTGCAGTGAAGCCGACTGATTGCGCTGTCTTCATCATTGATGTGAAAGAGCAAATCGGCATGTTTCCTTGAGCGACCGATTGCGGTTGTTCCGTAGATTTCGAATGACCGCTGAGGGAGTTCATCGAAGCCCTCCAGCGGAACAAGATAGGCCTTTGCTACCAGAGCTGTTCGGCGGCCAGTAACGCGCTCTATAAAATCAGAAATACTCTCTCCTGCCCCGGCAAGCGCTGGAGACAGATGCTGGCGATTCAGAAAGAGAAAGGCCACTGCGGCAAGCGACGCAAGCGCAACGGCCATGGTAACAATGAGTAACCATTGCGGAGTTCCGGACGCAGCGGGCACGATGTAATTGACGGAAACCGTACGCGGGGTGGATTGACCTTGAATGCCTAATTCATCCGTGAGGACCACCTGCAAAGTAGCGGGCACTTGACCGGCGGTCTGATAAGAACGAATATCCCAAGTAATCTCCGTTCGCCCATCAACGACCTGTCCCTGGCCGGCCGGTGTGCCTTCAATGAGCAGCTGAGCAGGCCCAAGGTTCCGAGAATATCCGTCTGGGAAGTCGACCTCTGCAACCACCGTCAAGAAGGTGGGCTCCGCGTCAGCCGGATCCGCGTCGGGCTCGATCGCTTGCCTGTTGATCACGGCGCCGGGAGCAGGCGAGATCACTTCCACATCTGGCGGACTCAACTCAACCGCATACTGGCCACTGGCAATAAAGGTCTCTCCGCTGCCCTGAATCTCAATGGTTACATTGCGCTGCCCAGCAGTGGCAGAGTTGGTTCGATAGGCCACTTCGAGCTGTTGCCGCCGGCGAGTAAGGTCCTCAAATAGAGGCTCGAGACCTTCTATTCCATAATGTGTCGCGAACTCGCCGCCCGTGACGGCAGCCAGCGGCTCCAGCGCTTCTTCCCAAAAATTCGATTCCCGTTCCCTGGTCATGACCACATGGATCGGAATCCCGGCCTCAATAGCCCGTTCTGCTAAATCTGATGTGTCGGCCCGCATGCCGGGGGTGAACAGCACCAGCGCTTGCGGCTTATCTACCTCACCCGGTACGAACTGAAGCTCGTCGAGCCCCCTTCGTAAAGCTGTTCGTGTGAAGGCGCCAGCTTCCGACGGCCTGCCTATATTTGACGGTGGAATATAGGATGAGAGTTGTTGCGAGATCAGACTTGGATCGCTGCTCATTGCGCTGATGAGCTCTGTTGATTCACCTTCCTGAACCAGCACTGTCACCTCGTCGACATCTGCCATCATCCAGGGTCGCCCCATCATGAAGGTCTCGAGGTACTCGCTCGCGATTTCATATACCGTTTGCAGGCTGATACCTGTGTTATTCACTCCGTCGCCGGGATCGATCACGAAAGCAATCCGGACACCGACGTCTACCGGTGCGACCGAATCGACTTCAAATGGAACGCCATCCTCTAGAACATGAAGGTTCTCGTTGGGAATAATGATCATGTTTGTATCCCAAGCCGCGACCAGCACGTTTATTGTCGGGAAATCATCCGTAACTACGTGAGTTATATGAATAGGCTGGGTACTCTCTTGAGACGAGGCGCTGCCAGGGAGAATCACAAGAGCCAGAAATAAGATGATTCCGAGCATCCATCGGGATTGCGGCTTTGCGCGTGCGGCCAGCTCCATTGCCTATTGACCCCCTCTGTCGATATCCTGCCCGTCCCATACGAAGATCAGTTCCACGTCTCCGAACTGAACCGAATCGCCATGGTGAAGCTCCACTCTGCTGTCCGGCCCGAGCTCTTTGCCATTTACGCGGGTGCCATTGGTGCTTTTCAGATCATGAACTAGATAGCTCCCTTTGCGAAGCAGAACCTGAGCATGCCGCCTCGAAACCGAGGGCGAGTCCAACGTGTCAAGCGAGGTGAGATCCACGCCAAGTACACTTTCCGCTACTCCTGAAGCTCTGTCCACCCGCCCTACGAGTGCGTTTTTGGCACGGAAGGGAAATACGGGTCCACCGGCAGAGACCAGGCCGGGCCCAGCGAACCGTCTTCCAGCATCATTTTGGGAGAGTTCTTTCGGGAGTTCCTTGATCAGCAACTGCAGCACGTCTCCATGGACCACTCCTGCGGCTCGCAGGCTGCTCTCGGGACGGATGGGGTCGGACGTGTTTTCGAACTTGAGGATGTACTTGACGGCCGCTCCCTCTTCGGGGAGATCAGAGTGCTCAATGGCCTTGGCGATCCATGGTGCCAGGGAATCGACCGGGCGTTCGGCGGGAAGCTCAAGATCGCGCGTATTGGCTTTCCCATCTTTGACGGTGACAACAACCGCAGTCATCTGAACAAGCGCACCTTATAGGACCCCTCCCGAGTGCGACCACTAGGATTCTACAACACCGTGTCTATAGCAAAGGGGCGCTGTACCATATCATCAAAGGGGGCACCCCTTCATAGCTGACGCCGCATCCTTAAATTCTGTACATAAGTACAGGTGTCAGGCGACCTACAAAAAAAGGCCAAACCTTGAAAACCGTTCTTGGGTATGCAATAATGATCGGGCTTTCATTGTATGGGGGTCTTCTCGAAAGGAGAATACCGAACATGGCACTTCTAAGACAGGATATTCAAACCATCCGAACGCTTGCCGATCGGGTCGCCCACGAACGTAACGACACCGTGGAAAACCTTCTAGGCAGGCTGAGCGGGATCAACACTGAGTTAGACGCCGCCTGGGATGGCCCGTCGCAAATCGCGTTCCAAGAATCCTATGGAGACTGGATCGAGCAGCTCCGAAAGTATAGCAACACGCTAAATAATGTTCATCAATACCTGAGGAGCGTAGCGCAAAACTTCGAGGATTTGGATGCGGCGGCAGCTTCAGCCGCAAGCGGAGCAGCTGCACCTCAGTAGGGCTGAGCTCTCATGACGAACACGCCCGACCCCCACTCTAAGCGTGGGGGTCGTTGCTTTTCTCCAGAATGTGTTGAATCCATTGATCGATTGAGCTAGGCATTTCAGGCTGGGCCTTCCACTCTGTCTCTGGAGAGGCAAGCTGTATCAGGTCCTGGCCGCCTGGGTTAAAGAGGAATCCCCTGCCGGGTGGCAATTCCTTCCCCTTGAGATCTACAGGCATCTTCACTCCTACAATATTGCTTTCCAGACTATCCGTGGATTGCAGCCAGATGCCGCTTCGCCACGACCTCGCTTGACGGATCAGCGGATCACCTAGCGTACTCAGAATTGTCGAAGGCGCTGTCAGGATGATTGTCATCCGGATGTCGCCCGATCTTCGGGCAAGCGCCTCCAGTCTCGACATAGACTCTGAGCTAATGCGTGTGCTTAGCAGGTGAAAATCGTCCAGCAGCAGAACGATGCGCGACGAACCCTCAGGATCTGCATCGAGCCGACTCTGCGCTTCTTCCTCCAGAGCGGTAAGCAAGTGTTCGAGGGTCTTGTCTGTTTTGGCTTGTCCTAAACTATGGGGGAGTTTATTGAGTGCGTCTAGCCTGTATTGTTCTCCCCTCTTAGGCGTAACTAAAGCAAATCGAAATTGGTTGGGATCAAACTCAGCGCTCAAGGCGATCGCAATCGTCGATAGAGCAGTTGTTTTTCCGGATTCTGGAGGACCGGTGATCAAGAAGTAGGAGCCAATTCTCTCAAGGTCGATTTCGCGCGCTCCCATATCATTATCTTGCATCGCGATCCAGGATACGACCTCCCCAGTTTCTCCGTCTCCAGTCTTGCCCTGATGCAGAACCTCTGCCAGAGAAACAGATTCACTGAGCATGCGAACCGGTGTCGGTCTGGGGCCCTCCCAAGCCGCACTCATACGGTTGCTCAGCTCCTGAAGCGCGCGGATTTGCCGTGCCGATGGTTCAGAGGTTGGAAGTGCAATCTGGACCTCAACCGGGGGCCGCGAATTGTAAAATCCCCTGCCCGGAACGGGATCGTACGATGCCAGGTCGGGGCGTCCATCGAGAATTACCGAATACATCATTCGATCAGCGATTTGCAAGACGATTCGACGAGAGATCAAATCCGCTACCTTCCCCGAAGGAAAACGGTCAGAAGTCAAAGCAAAATACAAGCCGTAATCGCCTCCCTCTCGAAGGAGTTGGATGAAACCCTCCATTTCGAAGTTAAATGCTTCCTGGAAACCTGAGAAATTGTTGATCGCGGTCAGGATCGCGGGCAACTTCGCTGCTCCATTCGCGCCGGCGCCGTAGCGCGCAAAATCTACCGCGCCGGCTTCTTCGAATAATTTGCGGCGAGTATCGAGTTCCGATCGGAGTGTTGCAATCAATCTGCGTACACGATCGAGGTCGTCTCTAGCATATGCCCCCGCAACGTGTGGCATTTGAGAAAACGCCGATCTCAACTGATGGCCCCCAAAGTCGATCAGGTGAAAGTGGATGAGGTCCGGTGGCTGAGATTGAGCATACGCCGATACGAGCGTCATGAGAGTGATCGTTCGACCTGAGCCCGGGGATCCGATCACCAGCATATTTCCATCTTCCTCGAAGTCGATTAGAAGCGGGGTCTGGCGCTGTAATTCAGGTTCATCGAGCAAACCAATCGGTAACTTTGTTCCCTGGGAGCGATCGGTAGGCCAATTCGTCCCGTTGAAACCCTGGAGGTCCGCAAGTTCAATTAACTTCTTCAAGGGAAGCTCTTTGGGAAGCGGCGGGGGCCAAGGACTCTTGAGCCTTTCAATCCCCAAATTCTCGGCGGCATGAGCCGCCATCTCTACGAGGATCTGAGCCTCCGTTTGCACTCTTCCTTTTGGCTCTGGCGTCTCGGGACTGGCGGCCTCAATCTCATAGAGCATAATTCGCCGTCCGTCGGGGGCGACCTCCTGGATCATGACCGGTTCTTCCGCTACTACCGCGCCATCCTCCCTGTAGAAGCCGGCTACGCGTGCTACTTGAAAAATATCGAACGCTTCATCGTTTCCCACCTGAAAATAAGCTCTCCCTGGCGGCTGACTTGGCAGGAGATATGCGTCCGGCCGGCCGAGGACGTTGCGGCTGTCTTCGGCACGCTCAACGCGTAGGCAGATCCTGAAGCGCATGTTAGCGCGGATGCTTTCGTTTACAACACCCTCGGGTCGCTGCATAGCCAGGATCAAATGGACGCCAAGCGCACGCCCCTTCTGAGCGATACTGACGAACTCGTTCAATATCTCGCCTAAGTCGTGCTTAAATCTCTCCTTTAGCTCAGCAAACTCATCGATGACGATGAACAGGTAGGGAAATGGTTCGGAGATCCCGAGCTCATGGTACTTGTCGACATCGGCTACCTGATGGTGAGCCAGAATCTCTTCTCTGCGGCTGAGTTCGCTCCGCAAGGCGACCAGCGCCCGCCGAGTTTGCTTCCCGTCCAGATCGGTTACAACCCCAACGGTGTGCGGTAGATCGGCAAGCACCGACATCGCGGTGCCTCCTTTGTAATCCACCAGAACGAAATTGACTTGATGGGGATGGTTGGAAATCGCCAACCCACTCAACAGTGTCAAAAGCAGCTCACTTTTCCCGGATCCTGTGGTCCCAGCGATGAGGCCGTGCGGGCCATGACCACTCTGTTTGAGGTTTGCAATTAGCTGTCGTGATCCATGGCGCATTCCGAGCGGCACATCCAGGATCGGGGTCCGCAAGAGGGCAGCCTGCCATCGGCTCTCGAGGTCCAGGCGCTTCACATCTGGACTGCCAATGAGCTCCATTAGACGGATCTGCTCCGGTAGATCTCCGGCAGTCCGAGAATCCGCCAACTCAACGGGCGCCAAACCGCGCGCTAGTTTCTCCATGTTTTGAATCCCGATGCTGTCTGGCCGAATCTCCACGGGGTCTGCCCCGTTTGAGGAGTAAAGCGTCGCGCGCTTCTCGTTGGTGATCTCAAGCCGATTACGAATTCCGGGGGGAATGTCACGTGGGGAGGCCGAAAGCAGAATAAGGCCGGCGCGCAATGCGGATCCTTCCTTTATCAGCCGCTGAATTGCTGCTTCTCCACGAACTGCTTCATCGTCTGCTACGAGCAATAGAAGGAACGGTTCCGACCCAGCAGGTGCATCCGGATCGCGGAGCGAGCGCGCCGAAAGCTCGTCCAGCAGACTCGCCAGCACGCTGGCGATGCGCTCTCGATCGTAGGCCAGCCTCGGCGCGGATGAATTTGATTGAATGGCGTGGGTGTGCGGGAGCCATTTGAGCCAATTCCACTCTGCGATCCCCCTGGAAGGCAGAATCGCGAATATTGCGACGTCATCGGGCGCATGAAAGGTGGTGGCGCCCGACAGAATTGCTCTGGCCAGGCCTTCGCGCAGCCTTCTCGGTCCGCTAATCCCCAAAGTACCGTGTTGTCCCAGGTCGTAGCTAACAGGAGCGTTCTCCAACGTTCTGAAGGCAAGCGCCATATTTCGGGCTTCAAGCAGAAGCTCGGGGGCTAGCTCCGGGATGGCAACCGATGGCACATCAATTTCGTAGCTTGCTCTGGCTTGCCCAACCCCAACCCTGAGTTTGAGAAAATCGGCATCCCCATGGCGTCTTTCCCATAACCTTTCAGACCCACCCGTTGACCAAGCAATCAGATCTTGAGGCTCGGGATAGGTCCACCGCAGATATGTCAGCTGATCCGCACGATTATGTTCGAGTTGATCTTCTACCCCACCGATATGCTTCTCATAGGCTCGACGAATGCGATCGCGTTCCAGCACCCATCTCTTCCGGGCCTCTCTTCGCCTAAGCAGCATGACCGATGGATATACGAAGGCGACCGAAAGAATGACGATGGCGTATAGAAAATTCCCAGTTATGAAGCCGATGCCAATGGCCATTGCCATCATCCCAAACGCGGGGGCCACTACCAGCCACCAGCTCATGGGCTCCGGCGAGCTTGGCTCGTTAGGATAGCGCGGGATTTCTACGGTTTCGACCGGCAATGGCGGCGGCTTGCGCTGCCCGCGGCGAATCAATATATCCCGGCTCACGTAAATTTGTTCCTAGTGGGCACGATACTAATGCGCATCATCGTAGGGCTTCGATCTTGAGCGGTTCAATTGCTATTCTACATACTAACTGCGCCGCCAACATAATATAAAACGGCTGCCCCAGTGGGCAGCCTCACATGATCTTCTTTGACAATATTCAGGTTTGGGGCTTACGCCGTTGTCGCCACGAACTCGGCAAGCACTTCAATGAGTTCAGCCGATGAGAATGGCTTCGTGAGGTATCGGTTTGCGCCTGCCTCGAGCGCGGCCTCCTGGTATTCCCTGCCAGCCCTCGCACTCACCACCACGATGGGAATCTTTTGCCATTCCTGCTCGGACCGCAGACGATCAATCAAGGATAGCCCGTCCATCTGGGGCATTTTCAGATCCATGAGGATAAGGTCCGGCTTCGTGGCACGCAGCCGGAAGAGAGCATCGCCCGCATCGTACGCCGTATGAGCCTCCAGACCGTACTTTTCAAGGAGCTCGCCCAAGAGATCGACGTAGGGCCGCTCGTCATCCACGATGAGTATGACTGGCTTAAGCATAGAAAAGACCTCTTCCCTTTAGGTCTTGCAGTTGGATCAGGTCCTTTCAACATTGTAGGGTAGTCTCTCCGTAGAGACCTTACAGGCGCCTTGCCGCGGACCTTACACCCACCTTTCTGAAGGTAGGAGCCCTGTGGGACTAAACATAACTGCCCTCCCACAGGGCCAGAAGGCGAGCCCTGACGTATAATCGCCGACGATTCGATGAAATCACCAAACGGAATGCCAAGCGTAGAGATCCGGCAGTCCTTCCTGGATTTCTTCGCGGCCCAAAAGCACACCATCGTGCCCTCCGCCTCTCTTGTTCCAGGGGGAGACGATACCTTGCTGTTCACAAACGCCGGCATGGTTCAGTTCAAAGATGTCTTCTTAGGCACGGGGTCTCGGCCCTATGTGCGCGCAGTCGACTCACAAAAGTGCATGCGGGTGGCAGGGAAGCACAACGATCTGGACGATGTTGGGCGGGACGACACCCATCACACATTCTTCGAGATGCTCGGAAACTGGTCATTTGGGGACTACTACAAGGAAGGTGCCATTTCATTTGCATGGCAGTTATTGACTGAAGTATGGGGGCTCCCCAAGGATCAGCTGTGGGTGACCTGTTTCGAGGACGAAGACGGCGAAATCCCTCGCGACGATGAGGCGGCCAATGCGTGGGCCAAGCAGCCAGGCTTTAATTCATCGCACATCGTCTTCTTTGGCCGCGAGGAGAACTTCTGGGAGATGGCAGATACCGGGCCCAGCGGTCCAGATAGTGAGATTCACATGGATCTGGGCCTGGAATATTGCAACATGCAAGAGGTTAAGGGACACGAGTGCAAGGTCAATGGCGATTGCACCCGCTTCTTAGAACTCTGGAACCTGGTCTTCATTCAATACAACCGAACCAGCCCGACCCAACTGGACCCATTGCCGAAGAAGCACGTCGACACAGGGTTGGGTTTCGAAAGAATCGTCTCCGTACTGCAAGGAACTCAGTCAAACTACAAGACTGACCTTTTTGCGCCAATCATCGAAGCAACGCAGCAGCTTGCGGGTCACGGCGAAGCGGAATTGGAGCAATACTGGACCCCCTATCGGGTCATCGCGGATCACTCACGCGCGGCCGCATTCCTGATCGGGGATGGCGTGGTGCCTGGAAATCTCGGACGCAATTACGTCACGCGCATGATAATTCGGCGCGCCAGCTTGTTCGGTAGCAAGCTTGGTTTCGACGGCCCTTTTCTTAAGGGCGTCGCCCAAGCGGTGATCGAACACTACGGTGATGCCTACCCCGAGCTCGTCCAAAATCAACAGGCTATCGAGCGCCTAATTACAGATGAGGAGCAGCGTTTTGCCCGTACGGTCGAAGGGGGGATTTCCAGATTGAACGAGCGATTGGAGCAGCTTGATGGCCAGGTCCTGCCAGGCGAATCCGCCTTTGACTTATACGCGACCTATGGACTCCCATTGGAGATTTCACGCGATATCGCGCGGGAAAGCGGTAAGCAGATCGAGGAGCAAGGTTTCTTCGAGGCCATGGATCGCCACCGAATCATTTCAACCGGCGAGGGCTTCAAAGCTACGGGGGAGGATGAAGGCTCTGAGCGTTATCGCGAGATCCTCGACAGCCTAAATAAGAGCGGGGATGGAGTGCGCTACGACCCTTACACGGCATTTGAAATGGAAACTCACGTGCTCGCATTACTAAGTGAAGGTGAGCCAGTCGATGCCGGGAAGGAGGGAGAAAATATATCTGTCGTTCTGGCTGAGACTCCCTTTTACGTGGAAGCCGGCGGACAGGTCTCCGACACAGGCTCGATCGTAGGATCTGAGTGGCGAATCGAAATTGAGAATACTCGCAGCCCTGTTGAGGGGCTTGTACTCCACGACGGCAAGGTTACTGCGGGGAAGCCGCAGGTGGGAGATGCCGCCGTGGCAGGCGTGGATCGAGAGCGGCGCATGGACATCATGCGAAACCATACAGCCACGCACTTGCTTCATGCCGCGCTGAGAGAGGTGCTTGGTTCCCACGCGCGCCAGGCCGGATCATTGGTGGCGCCCGACAGGCTGCGCTTCGACTTTACTCATCCAGATGCAGTGGCCGCTGACGAGATTGAGCGCATTGAGCAAAAGGTCAATGACGACATCCTATCCAACCATGCACTGCTGATCCGTCATCAGGGTCGCGAGGAGGCCGTTCAAGCTGGGGCCATGGCCTTATTTGGAGAAACTTATGGGGAAACTGTTCGAACCATCTGCATCGGAGAGCCCGCTTGCTTTTCGTATGAGCTCTGTGGAGGAACACACGTCGAGAATACTTCCGTGATCGGGCCCTTTGTGATCACGAGTGAGGGCAGTGTCGCTTCTGGTATTCGGCGGATTGAAGCCGTCACGGGCCGAGGGGCGCTCGAATTAATTCAAGCTAGATTAGCGGTCCTCGATTCGATTGCAGGGGAGCTTGGCGTAGGCGTGGCCGAGGCTCATGAACGGCTGGTCAAAGTGCTCGAGGACCATGATCAGCTCGAACATCGGCAGGCCAAACTGCGCCAAGCAATGGCATTTGAGCAATTGAAAGGTCTGACTCCCGAACAAGTCGATGGAATTCCAGTTTTGGCCAATCTGCTGGAGGATCTAAACGCAGATTCTCTCAGGCTGCTGATTGACCGCTTCCGCTCGGACAATCCAAGTGGAGTGGCCGTCTTAGCTTCCACCCAAAATAACCAGCCGATCATCGTGGCCGCAGTCACGGAGGACCTGGTGGAGCGCGGATTGCACGCTGGGGAGTTAGTTAAAAGTGTGGCCAAGGTGGTGGGTGGAGGTGGAGGCGGAAAGCCGACGCTTGCACAAGCGGGTGGCAAGGATGCCAGCAAACTTCCTGAAGCGCTGGCCCAGGTGCCAGCCTGGGTGCAGGCACATCTATCCTAGGGTTCGAAACATCAAGTGAAAGTCCACATCGTCAATCTGGATCCTGAGGACGACCATGCCTCTGTCCGAGACAAAATCTCTTGGGCGCGGGCGCCGAAGGTTGTCTTGGTTTGGCCGCGCCGTGGACGGCCGTTGGATCGCCGGCTCGATCTGACAGTGGTCCAGAGGCACGCTGGCCGGCTCGGTCTTGAACTCGGCATGGTGACCTTCGAGCCGGAAATCATCGCGCATGCCGATCATCTCAAGATTCCAGTGTTCGACTCTCTCGAGAAGTTACCGCCAGGGACCTGGACCGAGCCACCCGAATCGACAATTCCTCATAAGGAACGGCATTCACTTTCCGAACTGCGCGGTGCACGCGACTCGAATAAAGGCTCCCTGATGCAGTTGGGGGAGCGGGGAAGGTTAATAGCGGTTGGATTTTCGATCATAGCTATTCTCGCGCTCGCAACTTCCATTTTGCCCAGAGCAGAAATCGTGATGGACCCTACCGCTATCCCGATCCAGCGTAACCTATCGATTTGGATTGACCCTTTACCCGGCTCCTCATCCAGCATGGTTCAGGGTCAGTCAGTCTCGGCTGAGATCTCAGGAGCGATGCGCGTCGAGACTACCGGTCGGATACGGCTGCCTCAGGCATCTGCCACGGGGGAACTTGAATTTATCAATCTGACCGATGAAAGCATCTCGATACCCGCAGGAACAGGACTGCGTGCGGGGGAGGTTCGATTCCTTACTTCTGAAGGCGCAGATCTTGAGCCAGGCGAAGATTCATCGGTCATCCTGGCGATCGAGGCTGCCGAAGCTGGAATTTCCGGCAACGTGGCAGCCGGAGCGATCGATTCCGTGGAGGGGCCGCTTGGGTTTCTCGTCACGGCGAGTAATCTTGAGCCCACTCATGGGGGTCGAGATCAGATGGCGGGTGCTGTAAACCTGCGAGATATGGAGAATCTGCGGCAGGACTTGGAATCGGAACTTCAAGAGAGTGCGGAGAATACTCTAACACAGCAGCTCAATCGCGGGTACGAACTGATCCCAGATAGCATTCGCGTCGCCGAGGTCGTGGTTGAGCGCTATGATATCGGGCTAGGCGAGGCTGCCGAGTCATTAGGTTTGGCGTTGGTTTTGAAATTCGAAGGTTTGGGTTACTCGGTTCCGCTCGTCCGTGAAGTCGCGGAGCAGGAGATACTCTCTACGCTTCCCAAGAATCGCATGTTGATCCCGGGCAGCCTATCTCTCAAAGCAGTTGATGCATTGGCAGACTGGCCATCGATGAAGGTTACCTTCGAAGTAAGCGGCGCGCTCGCAAAGACTGTCGATAGAGAGCTCTTGCGCCAGTCCATTCTCGGAGATCCTAAGGCTCAAGCCGCAACGAGATTGGAACAGCTCTTGGGACTCGAACAGGCCCCCCTGATACGGACATCACCCACCTGGATGCCCTGGGTACCCTGGCTGGGAATGCGCATCGATTTCAAATGGATATGGGAGAGCGGATAATTCTGGCGGTCGATCCGGGAGAGGTTCGGATCGGACTAGCCATCAGCGATCCGACCGGCACCATCGCACGTCCACTCCAGGTGATTAAGCACATTTCCTTACAACAAAATGCGATTGCCATTGCCGAAGTAGCCGCGGCGCAAGGTGCCGGATTAATCTTGATAGGGCTACCTTTGGACGACGAAGGCGAAATCGGCCACCAGGCCAGGCGATCGTTGCGGCTGGTAGACGAGATGCCAAAAGCGACTGGCGTGGCCGTTGAAACTTGGGACGAGAGTGGTTCAACGCAGATGGCCGGGAAGAAGGATGAGATGATCGATGCTCGCGCGGCCGCCTACATTCTTCAGGATTACCTCGATTCACTGGCCGGGACGCCTTGACTTCAGCTTTCAGGTTTACCTTGATACCC
>JAZGCZ010000153.1:0-10784 GCA_036477195.1 Anaerolineales bacterium
TTGCGCTCAGCACCCTTCCTAACTACTTGTACATCACGAACCCTGACCGACCGGGCGAGTTTTGCTATCTGTGGGGGGAGTACTCCACCGTGGTCGGGGATACGAAGGCACTGCCGGAATATACGCCGCTTCCCAGCCCCACTCCGACCAACACGCCGACACCTTCAAACACACCGACGCCAACTTACACTCCCTCCGCAACACCCTAGGTTGTCTCGCACGGCAAAACCCGCTTCCGCGGCGAGAGAGCCTCAATCACCTTCTTTTGCTGATACGTCGATGAGGAACTGATCCAGGAGCTCGCGTAGTTCGTCTTCATCCCGGTAGCTACTGACAGTCAGCCCCGGTGAATGATTCCCCAGGATCATTTTGGAAACCGTGACGCCTTTCCGGTAACAACACAGCGCCGGTTTGCTGAGCCCCAGTGCGTAGGCAATCTCATATCCAACGCCGTGTGAAGGCGTGCTGACCTCTGCGATCAGTGCGTTGCAGTTATTGATCCAACGAATATCGCGGGCATAGATTTCATCCGCGGCGGTCACTTTTTCGAGCTCCATGACGCCCGGATCCGCCAGATGAGCGGTGGGAATCTCGTGCCCACTACCTTCTAAGTGTGTGACGATAACCCCATACACCCCTTCATCTTGCCGGCCTCCGGTCAATGAGCACGCGAAATATAAATTCAAAGCATGACCTCCTTCTGATTTGTCCGTAAAAAAACTCATGCTATTATGCACTCGGCATGGAAAGAAGTGATCCGGTCCGCTTCCTTCAGGTGGAACTGGCCCGGCTTGGCGACGAAAACCGCGATCTCAAGGACGAGCTTCAGGTTCTGCGCTCGTCGGTGCGTGCCCTCAGTACGCTGCAGGAGATCATTCAGCGCATCACGCCCACGACGGACGTGCTTGTGCTTCTGGACGATCTGCTGGCTTCAGCGGTTGCGGTCGTAGGCGCGAGCGACGGTTCGCTTTTGCTGCTCGATGAAGATACGGATGAACTGGTGTTTGCCGTAGTCCACGGCGAAGCACGCGATCGTCTCTCAGGCTACCGCTTGCCCCCCGGCAAGGGTATCGCCGGTTGGGTTGCGGCCAACAAACGTCCGCTCTTTCTCACAAACGTGCGAGATGATTCGCGCTTCTATCCTAAGGTCGATGAGGCCTTTGGCTTTCACACTCGTTCTCTAGCCGCCGTGCCGCTGTTGGACGGCGACCGGGTGCTGGGGGCTTTGGAGGCCATAACAAAGAACTATGATCGCGAGTTTACCGATGTGGACCACGACCTGCTGATGATTGTGGGCCACCTTGCGAGCGTCGCCCTCAGCCGGGCCGAGGCTTTCGCGAAGGAGGCTGACGAAGAAGAAGCCGCGAAAGCCTAGTAGTCCCTCAACTTTGCCCCTAGTTCCACCTCCAATCGCTTGACGATCTTTTCCCGCAAGGAAGCTACTTCATCGTCGGTCAATGTGCGATCTTCCGCCTGATACACAATCGAAAAGGCAAGGCTCTTCTTTCCTTGCTCAACCTGCTCGCCCTCGTATAGATCGAAGACAGATACTTCAACCACCAGAGACTCTCCAGTCTCCTGAATTAGGTCCTTTAGCCGTCCAGCCGGCATTTCATGGTCCACAACGAATGCTAAGTCTTCGAGCACTGGAGGGAAGGCCGGGACCGGCGGTATCGGATAGCGCTCCGGAATCCGCTCAAATAGCGCTTCAAGATCCAGGTTGGCCGCGACGATGGCTGTATCCGGGCTCTCGAAACGTTCGGCAACCATCGGGTGCACAACCCCCATGACTCCCAGCTCTCTATCATCAACCAAAATGCTTGCACATTTGCCGGGATGGAAGGCAGCATGCTCAGTCGGCTCATATTGGATAGTACCCACATGCAGCCCGGTCAGCAGCCCATCGATCACGCCCGTCATGTCGTAGAAGTCCATTTCGCCCGGCTCCATGTCTTGCCAACTAAGTGGATCTCTAGGGCCGCGCATCGCGATTGCTAGCCGGTCCGTCTCTAGGGGAAGCTGCTCCCCGACAATCGGCAGGAAGACCGGCCCAATCTCGAAGATGGCTATCCGCTCCTGAAAACGAACGTTTCTGGCAATGACCTCCAACACGCTGGCCAGCAGATCCTGCCTAAGTGCGCTACGGTCTTCTCCGATTGGATTGGCTAAACGTATGTACTCCCGATCATCCGTACCTTGCGAGGCAAGTGCCTTCGCCTCTCGAGCGGGAGATGTCAGCCGATACGTTACTGCTTCTTGAAGGCCCATGGAGGCTAGAAGGTCTCTTACCTGTGACTCCGCATCCAGGCGTGGGTTGGCGTACTGAGGCGGGATCCGATCTGCTATTTGAGTTTCTGGGATTTGGTCGTATCCGTAGACGCGAGCCACCTCCTCCAACACATCGGCCTTTCCAACGACCCCTTCACCGATATCCAGACGATGGTCCGGCGGTGAGACCCGCAAGCTGTTCCCATCCATCTCGGTTGAAAATTCCAGCTGCCCAAGTAGTGAGGCGGCCTCGTCTAGTTCAAGTTCGATTCCTAGCCAGCGCTTGATGTCGGCCTGCGTGATCTCGACCGATGGTACGACCGGTGGTTTCGGATACTCATCGATTAATCCTTCAGACACTGCTCCGCCAGTGAGTTCGCGCATCAATTCGAGGGCCCTACGGACACCGCGCTCTGCCATGGCAGGATGCACACCCCGCTCAAAGCGATAAGCGGCCTCGGAGGGCAGGGATTGCGCAGCTACCGTCTTGCGGATGTTAATGAAATCCCATGCCGCCCCTTCAAGTAAGACACGCTTGGTGCTCTCGCTGACTTCGGATTCCCCTCCCCCCATTACACCGCCGATAGAGAGCGCTCCGGCGGTGTCGGCCACCAGGATCGTGAAATCGTCAAGCTGACGCTCCTCGCCATCCAGCGTGGTTAGTGTCTCTCCCGGATCGGGTAGCCGCGTGATAATGGTCGGCGAACCGCCCCCTGCCCGCTCAACGAGCACATCGTAGTCGAAGGCATGCAGCGGCTGACCGATCTCCAGCATCGCGTAATTAGTCGCGTCGACCACATTGTTGATCGGCCTCATCCCGGCCAGACGCAGTCTGCGCTGAACCCAAAATGGGCTAGGTGCGATGTTCACATCTTCGATCAGGCCCAGGACAAAACGCGGGTTGATCTCGGGCTCCCGAATATCCAAACTTACTTTGCCGTTGATCGCGGGACCTTTCCAGTCCACTTTATATGAAGGTTTCTTCAGCGGGACACCGAGCTGTGCGGCGGTTTCCCTTGCCACACCCAGGATGTTTGCGTTTCTGGCAATGTTTGGAAGGATATCGATGTCAAGAACGACATCGCCCATGTAGTCGGCCAGCGGCGTGCCTGGTTGTGCATCATCATCGAGCACGATGATTCCACCGTGGTCATCCGAAATACCGAGCTCCTTCTCGGAGCAGGCCATGGAGGAGGACTCAACGCCCCGAATCTTGACCGGCTTCAGCGTCATAAGCTCCCAGCCAGCCTGCTTCCCGTCGTAGATTTGGGACCCTTCCTTAGCGTACGCCACTTTGATGGGAGTCTCCAGTGGGCCGGAGTCCTTCAAACCAAGCAGGTTCGGCGCGCCGGTAAGTACCGTGTGCTCTTGCTTGCCATCGCTCAGCCGAGTGAGCACCAGGCGATCCGCGTTCGGATGGGGCATGACTTCAAGAATCTCCCCCACCACGATCTTTTCTGGATCCCAGGCAAGACCGGTTACTTTGGTTTCCGCGTGAGCACCTTCAGACTTTGGCAGTCCGACGTACCGGATCTGCTCTATTTCCAAGCCGGCCAGCGTAAGTTTCCGCACCAGTTCTTCGACCGAGACCTCGATATCGACGAACTCCGTTAGCCACGACAATGGAACCTTCATTTAGCTAGCCTTCCATCCCTGAGTTCGCGTATTAAAACTGCTCCAGGAATCGCAGATCATTTCCCCAGAAGTAGCGAATGTCTTCGATTCCATGCTTCAACATCGTGATGCGTTCTGGGCCCATGCCAAAGGCGAACCCGCTGTAGACCGAAGGATCGTAACCTCCGTTTTCGAGCACCGTAGGATGTACCATCCCACTGCCGAGGATTTCGAGCCAACCGGTGCGCTTGCACACTGGGCAGCCTACGCCACCACAGACAAAGCACTCGATGTCTAATTCGGCTGACGGCTCAGTAAAGGGAAAGTAGGACCCGCGAAATCGAGTGCGTACGTCCTGCCCAAAGATTCGACGTGCAAATGCATTGAGGGTGCCTTTAAGGTCGGCCATCGTGATATTGTTGCCCACGGCCAGGCCCTCAATTTGATTGAATTGGATATCCGATCGGGCCGTAATTTGCTCATTCCGGTAACACATACCCGGCAGTACCACGCGAATGGGTTCGGGGGCTCGCTCGCGCATCACGCGAATCTGTCCCGGCGACGTGTGGGTACGCAGAATGACCTCGGGGTCGGTCGTGTAAAAGGAGTCCTGCATATCGCGCGCGGGATGGTGTGGCGGGAAGTTGAGCAGGCCGAAGTTATACTCGTCCGTCTCGACTTCCCGCGAACGATAAACTTGAAATCCCATTTCCGCCCATATGTTGATGATTTGCCGCATCGTCTGGGTGGACGGGTGAATTCGCCCTCGCGTCGGTGAGCGCCCAGGGAGCGTGACGTCCAGTTTCTCCTCACCCAACGAACGCTCGAGCTCCTGCTTGCGCAGCGCTTGTTCCTTTGCAGCGAAGGCCTTTTCCAGGCTGGACTTAACTTCGTTCACTTGACGACCAATCGCCGGTCGGTCCTCTGCTGGGAGCTCGCGCAGTCCCTCCAAGACCTTACCGACCTCAGCCGAGCGCCCCAGATGCTTGACTCGCCAATTCTGCAGCTCATGCTCATCTAACACCTTGTCCAACCCGGCAAGTGCCTGCTCCTTAAGCCTATTTAGATGCTCCTGCATACCGCTTACTCCTTCATAACGACAAAAAACTCCCGCCCATTCAAGGGACGGGAGCACCCGCGGTACCACCCTTGTTAGCCATTCCGGCTCTCTCAGCTCCGATCACAGAGGATCGGCCTCCAGATGATAACGGCTGGGTTCCGGCCCGAACTACTGGCCCTCAGGTGGATTTACCTAAATCCATATCTGGAGCGTTCCCACGGGCGGCTCAGGAGGGAACTTCGGCGGGTAACTCTCGGGTGAAGGTTCCAGTCACGCCTCCACCTCCCTGGCGAGTTCCACTCGCCTACTTTCCTCCGTCATTGCCGATGGTCGTGATTATCCCCGAATCAAGTGGGTTGTCAACGCTGGTGGAAGCCGGTGTTGAAAGAGGAGCGGTGCTTCCGGCAAAGTCATAGGCCACAGCGGCGGCGGCATGAACCATTCTTGCGGCCTTGCTATGATGTGTTCTTCAAGAACTTTGATCGTCGCCGCCGCCCAATCTTCTTCATCACTTCCTGTGGGCTGCACTTCAATACCGAAACCACGATATTTGCCGGGACCGACTCGTTGGGAAATTCCCACCACGATGGCCGAGTTCGTGGCGCCCGCCAGGCGTGTGTGGCCGATCGGCAGCTGACAAGGCTTACCGAAAAAGTTAAGCTGTGTACCGTACTGTGTCGGCACGTCGGCCGCTATGCCGACAATTCCGCCTCCGCGCAGATGCCTTACGGCCATTCGCAGGCTGGCCGACGAAATAGGGGTCAGCTGAATGCCGTACTTGCCCCTTAGCCGGTTCATGATTCGAGTATTGAGTTGCGGCTGAGGAAGTGTCAGTACTTGCGTCCCCGGAAAGTGCCTGCTCATTGCTAGCATGAAGATGTCGAGACTGCTCGAGTGAGCTGCCACCAGAACAACGCCTTTGCCTTGCTCCTGATAGTTCTCGATGAGACGTAGGCTGGCTGGATCGAGAACGCAGGCGGCGTCGATCGCTTCTGGACCGCGGCAGGTGATGATGAAAAAATCCACATAGCTGACGAAGGCATTATGTAAGTTCTCGATCACTCGCCTTTCGAGATCCGGAGAATTCTGTGGGAGACCATAGATCACGGCCAAGTTTGACCGGAGCCCTTGGAAGTGGCCTCGCCGCACAAGAATTCGAGCCAGTATCCTCGCCAATCCGTATGCGGAATTGCGAATCAGGTCCACAAGAATGTTTTTCTGGTTGCTGCGGAATTTTATTGCTGTGTTGTGTGCCATCTGAACGCTCCTGTTCCTTTATATTGTTGTCAAGGTAACAGGAGTCCGTTAGTCCGCTGTCCATTGGTTCGTTAGCCACGCGTCAGTATACAAACAGCCGCATGTGCCCTCGGCGGAACACCGGAAACATGCGGCTCAGCAGGTTGCGGCAAGGGTCAGGGGCTCCGCCTTTGACCGTTGCCGCCGTCCAGTTGACATAAGATCCCGGGCAGGCGCTATAGATCGGAAATTAGAAGCCGATCAGAAAAAGATCAGCGATCCCACAGCGCTGAGGACAATCGACAAGACAATTAAGACACCAATAACGATCCCCGCGATCGCGCAGCCACCAAGGGGTTTGCCTGGTTTGACTTCCGCGCCTCCAAGGATCTGCCTAACCGCGCGGATCGTTTGCAGAGCAAGATCGGTTCGAGTCCATGGGTTTACGCCTGCCCACTCCCATCCCTCGCGCCTGATCGGCAAAAGCAACTTCTGCGCAGAGCTAGCTTGGATACCTTGCGATACGGCCGTATCACCGCCCATCGCAATGGTCCAGGGCGCTATGATCAAATTGGCTCCGCTCAATTGCGCGGTAGTTTCTTCTGATGTCCTTTCACCCCCAGGCACAGTCATGGCGTCGAAGGTCAGATCCGGGAAATCCCGTCCAAGCTGGTTGACAAGATCTGTTGGAAGTCCACTCTCTCCTGTGTCAACTACTATCGCCTTGAAATCCTCTAATTGAACAGCCTTCGATTCACGGCGATGTTGGCTGTCTGATCGCAGCGCGATCCAATGGTAGGCCCATAATCCTGCCGCGATGAGGCTGTACGCGATGGGCTGGCCCAATTCACTTAGGCTTGGAGGAGGCGCTCCCAGTATCGTCTCAAGAATCTGGAATACTACGTACACGGCGCTCCCCAATAGTGTCATGGCCGACACAAACAAGAAGAAATAAAGATAGATTCTCCGCACGACCGACGTTCGATCCTGATCTCCCTCTGAACCGGGGACAGCTGCTCTACTCTGTGCCTCTCGCCAAGGGATCCCCCACACAGGCAGGCCAGCAATGAGCACTGCCGTAAACCACGCGAGCTGTTCATTCATTCCGGAACCGATTGTGCCCACCTCTAATGAGCGAATTAGTACGTTGACTTCTCCGCTCAATCCCGCTACCACCGCTACCAAGCCGATGCCTGCGACGAGGTACAGGTATACGCGTCTTACACCGGCTGCCCCAGCATGTTCTCCGCTGGTTCGAATATCGCTCCTGATAACGTATGAGTGGTAGACCCACACAACTGCACTAACAACAATGATCGAGATCGGTAGGCGAACATCGCCTTCAGAAACGCCGGTGACTCCAAGAAGGCGCTTAAACAGACCTGCCAGAATGAAAGTTACGCTTGTAACAGCGCTCAGGACGGAGATGAAAACGAACGTGAACAGGTAGAACTTGCGCAGCACTGACCGTCGTTCTTCTTCCTGGGGCCCGGCAAATAGCTTCTGCGCCCACCGCCAGAAGATAATCCACACCGATAAGCCGACGATCAGCCGTGCCACTTCTCCCGCTGGCTGGATCGATGAGCTGGCCTCCGATCCGAACTGTAGCAATAGCCAAAACAGCAAGCTTTGGGCGGCGGTGGCCGTCATGAAGAGGCCAACGGCGCTGAACGCGAATACGTAGAGCCGACGTACAGTTGCCGGCCCGCCCTGCTCCATGGCTTCTGTGTGGTCGGATTTGCGCACCTGTTCAAGGTAGAACCAGAGAAATGCCAGGATCACCATGGACAGGAGGTGGTTGAGGATGAATTCTCCAGAAGTGAGAGAGCCTCCGAACCGACCCAGGGACTCATCAGCAATAAGGGCCAGCACTCTCCTGACGATTTGCAAAGCGCTGTGGATGAAGGGAGCCAGGAAGGCGGCTTGCATCCCATAAAGGTACGCCTGCCTGGCAACAGACTCTTGCTCATCGCGATCACGCGCTGCAAGCCGTTGGGCCCACAGCCAGTGCCCAAGAAATATAGGCAGGCCAATCACTATGACTGCAATTTGGAAAGCGAGTGCTGCGGAACTGCTCCCAAAGCCTGAAAAGAACAGACCTTGGAGCAAACTAATTACGCTCCACGTAACCGCGTACAAACTGATCGCTGCTACGGCATAAATGTATATACGTCTGGGGGTTCGCATTATTCTCTCCTAGCTATCTGCATCCATCAACGGAGGCCCAGCAATTTACAAAGTAAGCATCGGCCCCATAAATCCTCCATTCTCCTTGCTCCAGACGGAGCCGAACTTTGAACACATTGACGCTCTGACTGCTGTCAAACAAGCCGCTGGCATAAAAACGCGTCTCTCGTACCCTGACCGTGGACTGAACGTCATCAGTTTCGGCCGAATCTACCGACAGCGTGTTGTCTGAACCCTCGTGGAATATGTATGAATTCCTGTCCACATTCTCTTCGAAGCGATCTAAGCTAAGCGGATAACCAGGAATGTGAGGGGAGAGATATTTATACGCACGTTCGAAATCGCCGTTCTGCAGTGCAAGTAGATAGTTATGCACGGCCCCCTCGGGGTCATCGTCAAGGAGATATTCTGCTTCTGGGCGCAGCAGAGTTAGGCTAAAGACGCCCAATACGAGAACAATGATCCCAACAACTATGCCTATGAGAAATTTGTCTTGGCTTCGCACTTCAACCTCCGATTGAACCGACCCTAGGTCTAGGGTTCTTTCTGCGCACTGTACCCACTGACTCGCCTGTCTCAGTGACGCTTGGGTCCGATCACAAACGCCCAAAGGCTCGGCCAGCGTTCCTTCAAAATTGTGTGATCGTCGGTGACGGTCTCATGGGTGGTCAGGTACACGCCGCTCAGCGCCAGACCAAAGACAAGGAAGATCCATGAGCTGGTCAATAAGCCGAAAACGAAAGGCCAGGTGATTAGGCTGATGCGGGTGGCCCAGAAAGAGCTCTTACTGACGAGGCGGACCAGAACCCAGATCGCAAAGCCGATAACCAGGATCCGCCATTCAAGCACCAACATCGCGCCCAAGCCGACCGTATTTCCCCTACCACCGGCGAAGCGCAGCCAAACCATCCAGCGCGTTCCGATGACGGTGGCCAGCAGTGTCACTCCAATGGCCAGCTGACACTCCAGCGAACTTAAAAGCGGCGTCTGCGCGCGCCCGCACGCAACGAGTTGGATTGCCAAAACAGCCAGAACTCCTTTGAACAGTTCCCCCAAGAACACCAGCAGACCCGCCCAGCGGGTGACGCTTAGTGCCACATTCATAACGCCCACATTGCCGCTGCCCAGCGTGCGCAGATCCTTTCCGGTAACCAGTTTGGCAACGATCCAGGCGATGGGAATCGATCCGATCAGATACCCAGCAAATGCCAGGCCGATCAGCTGGAAGATCATGTTTCGGCCCCTTCAACCAGTACCACCCCTCGATTTCCATCGACCGTAATCATCTGACCGTCGCTCAAGGAGTGTGTCGCCCCAGGCACCGACATGACGGCCGGGATTCCATATTCCCTTGCGACGATAGCGCCGTGCGACAGGATCCCCCCCACTTCGGTGATCACCGCACTCGCGATGGCAAAGAGAGGGGTCCAAGTCGGATTGGTGAGCGGCGCGACCAAGATTTCGCCACGTTGCAAAGTGCCGAACTCTTCCGGCCCTCGAATTACACGCGCAGGGCCCGATACAACGCCCGGGCTGCCCGAAATCCCTTGCATATCGCCTTCCGTAACTTCAGCTTGCGGATAAATCTCCTCTTCACCGCGGATGATGTTGGGCCACGGCCGGCGCATATTGGCATCAAACTCCTGGCGCGCCTCTTGGATGCGATCCTTTACAGGCTTTTGAGTCTGAGCCACCTCGTCCATCTCCTCCAGGGAGAGGAAATAGACGTCCTCAGGCTGTGCAACCAAACCTTTCTTCACCCAGCGCTGACCGAGTTCGCGCAGTAGCCTGCGAGCCAGTGGGAAGAGGCGCGTGAGCTCGAAGTGCATCGTGTCTCGCTCCCGGGTATGAAGCTGGGTTTGATTAAGCACCCAGCGGAAGATCGGTGAGAGCAAATACCGGCCGACCAGGCCTTGTTCGACGCTGGCCAGCGCTTCCTCCGTCAGCTCCTTCCGCTCCTTGACCAATCGCGCCTGCTGAACGTGCGGGCTTTGTGACTCATCCGCATCCAGATAGCCTCGGATGAAGCTGTAGACTGGCGCGGGGTCCTCTCCCCAGGTGGGATAGAGAATATCCATGCGGATCTCGCGATGCCCGTATTCACTGAGAAAGGTATCCAGATGCTCACGGAAGGGTGCTGCTTCTGGCATGTCACGTAGCGCCGCGCCGACCTCTTGCTCATCCGTTTCGCGTAGGACACGGCTTACTTCCGGAGAGGCTTTCGCCGCCTGAGCCAGATCCCACAGGTGCTTGTTGCCCTCCATGACCACGTTACCCGTGACGCCCGAGATGAGCTTGGCCCGGAGCTCTTCAGTCCGCTCGCCGAAGCTTGGCTCTAAAAAGGTACCCAGCAACTCATAGTTGCGTCGGATAACTGCAATCATGAGGAAGTCATAATTGACCAGCGGGCTGGCATCAT
>JAZGCZ010000154.1:0-5711 GCA_036477195.1 Anaerolineales bacterium
AGACCTGCAGCCGCCGCGGCGCCGAAACCTAGCAGGCCAACAACTGCCGTGGCAATAAAGGTCACTACGAAGATCACGAACGAGGCGATTACCACCGTAATGATCACTTGAAGCCATTCGAGATCGAGGGCTTCTTTAGTGGCGATAAACCGGGCAAACAGGCCAGCTAATAGTGCAGCCACCTGTGCAGGCGCTACGATACAGGACAACGCGGTCCCGGCCGCACCGAGAACTCCTAATACTCCAACAGCTTGCCAAACATAGGCGAGCCCGAGCGTCCGGACCAGCTCGTCGAAAGTCACTTCGGCGTTAAAGACTGCCCGGCCAACCCAATTCACGACCGCTACAGCAATCGCAAAAGCCACGACTGCAAAGACGGTTCCAATCACGGTCCCCGCGGCCCATCCCAACAAATCGTCGAAGCCGCCACTGGCGAATGCGCCAAGCTGATTTAGAAACGCGGCAACCGCAACAATGATGTAGGCGGTGGTCGTGAAGGTGGGGTCGTGCTCGACCTCGGCGTACACGCCCTTCCTGAAGGTAAATGCTCCGATGATGCGATCCATGCTCTCGTTCCTCCCCAAGCCAGCCTCGGCGGATGAGTGCGCCGGCCCACTCCGATAACACTAATAGTAGCTTAGCGTTTCGGC
This sequence comes from Anaerolineales bacterium, assembly GCA_036477195.1. Classification (GTDB taxonomy): domain Bacteria; phylum Chloroflexota; class Anaerolineae; order Anaerolineales; family E44-bin32; genus JADFRG01. The sequence goes on from JAZGCZ010000154.1 coordinate 651, forward strand.
GGTATTCCATGATTCCGGCGCAAATCTGATTTGGCTTTGAGAGCACCCGGACTTGCTCGAACCGGTCAACAGTTGGCTCGAGGCTGGATAGGGGAGGATGCCTGGGGTCAAGGCTTCAGCTCGGATCCCCCTTCCCAGGGCTCGAGCGCTTGCAGATGCCCCCGATCGAGGGTCTGGACAAGCCCAGGATCGAGGGTCTGGACAGGCCCCGGATCGAGGGTCTGGACAGGCCCAGGATCGAGCGTCTGGACAAGCTCAGGATCGAGCGTCTGGACAAGCAATCGGAGCTCAGCCTTGCTGTGCAGGCCGAGCTTAGCGAGCGTACTGCGAATGTGGGATTTGACCGTTTCGCGGGCGATGCCCAATGCATAGGCGATTTCATGATTGGTCTTGCCTTGAGAGGTCAAGCGCGTCACATCCCGCTCCCGCGGAGTTAGAATCCGGATGGCCTCTTCGGCCCGGATCCGATCCGGCTCTTGTTCCAGCCCTCGCGTGAGCAGCCAGGACGCCAAAGCCTCCGGAGCCCAGCGGCGGGCGAGTGCAGCTATCAGCAATCGAGAAGACAGTTCAGAGCTGAGACGAAAGGCCAAGCTAGGCTGGTACTCCACCGAGGCCTCGCCTACCCTAAAATGCGTCTCGCCTGGATGGACCCGATAGACCTGGGGTTTCTGCTCTACCGGAAGGGCATTCGGATCTGCAGAGGAATCGCGGGAATCCGGTCTAGTCCCGTTGTGAGGAGTGTGCTCGGGGTGCGTGGAGGGGCGACCCCCCTGGTGCTTAGAGGCCAAGGTATCTTAATTATATAGAACAAACGTTCTAGTGTCAATCACTTAATGAAGGTGCGCGAGCGAGGGAGCGTTGTGCTTCGCTCAGATCCTGCGAGAGTTCATACCAATTGCAAGCTGACCAGCAGCAGAGTGTTTATGATCCTGGCTCGAGGCGGTAGATCCTGCCATTATGGTCGGCTAGATAGACGGCTCCGCTCGAGTCTGTACCAAACGAACTGATATTGAAGGGTGTGTCGAACAGGCTCAAGTTCTGCCAGTGACCATTGGTATCGCGTAGCAGGCCCCAAACCCCTCCGGAACAATAGTCGCCATAAAGATACACCCCTCGCCATTCAGGCAGCTCGGGATCACGCACGACTACGCCACCGGTGATGGAGCGACACGGATTTTCCCAGGGATACTCCGCCACTGGATCCAGCAGGCCCTCCGTGCGCTGGCTGGCAAACGGATGCATTCCCTCCCGATGATTCCAGCCGAAGTTTGCACCGCCCGGGGAGCCTGCCGCGAGAAAATCGATCTCTTCCCACGCGTTCTGCCCAACGTCCCCTATGTAAAGGTCGCCGGTCAGAGGATCAAAACTGAAGCGCCACGGATTCCGGAGTCCGTAAGCCCAAATCTCTGCCCGGCCACCCCCCGCGGCGAAGGGGTTGTCGCCCGGGATGGCGTACGGCTCATCTTCTCCCACCTTGATGCGCAGCAGTTTTCCAAGCAAAGTATCCGTGCTCTGACCGTTCTCGAAAGGATCATTAGCGGAACCTCCGTCGCCGGTGCCGATGTAGAGCAAACCATCCGGTCCAAAATGCAGATCCCCTCCGTTGTGGTTGGAAAACGGCTGGTCAATTCGCAGCACCAAAGCCTCCCTGGTCGGATTAGCCTGCGCCTCGCCCAAAGCGGCAGTAAAACGGGAGATGATGGTGTCGCCACCTGCATTTGTATAGTTGACGTAGAAGTGCCCCGTGCGCGCAAAGTCAGGATCGAAGGCCAGCCCCAACAGTCCCTGCTCAAATGCTGAACTATTCACTCGGTCGCGTATATCCAAAAAGGGCTCCGGCTGGACAACCCCATCCTGCAATATCCAGATGACTCCTCGCTGCTCCACTACAAATAGTCGCCTGTCGCCGACGTGTGCCAGAGCTAAGGGTTTTTGGAATCCGTCCGCTACTAGAGTCCATCGATACCCCAGCGGGTCAGGCATCTCCGAGGCGAATTCAGGAGTTGGAGTGGGCGGAGGGACGGTCGGGGTCGGGGTCGGAACCGGCGTCGGGGTCGCGGTCTCCGAGGGAATAACTATTGGGGTTGCGGTTCGGCTTGATGTGCTCGCTCCCAAAGGAGGATTGCAGGCCACAACAGACAAAATCAGCGGTAGAAACAGGCGCCGGAGATGCATGGATACAATCTTATGGATGACCGACGACTTATGCCAGTAAGAAGCGGATAATGCACATACGGCTTCCCGGATTTCATAGCCATGATAATGTTGGGGAGGACAGAGCGGCCGAGATAATTGAGTACCATGAGACCCATCCATTCTTCGCCCGACCCACTGACCGCGACACCGAAAACCAAGTAGCTGAGCAATTCGGATGAGCAGGCGAACTCACGAATGAAGATCGCTATTTTCTCTGACGTTCACGCCAATATTCAGGCGCTGGAAGCGGTTTGGGACGAAATCCAGCAGCAGGATCCCGACCAGGTCTATTGCTTGGGAGACTTAGTCGGATATGGGGCAAACCCGAATGAGGCGATCGAGTTCATCCGCAAAAACGAGATTCCGACGATTATGGGCAATTACGACAACGGCGTCGGCCTCGAATTAGACAGCTGCGGCTGCAAATACAGCAATTCCAGGTTGGAGCGCCTCGGTGAGCTCTCCATCTGGTGGAGCCGCGGCCACACCTCGCAGGCTAACAAGGATTTCCTCCAGGAGCTGCCAAGGGAAATAAGACTAAAGGAGAATGTGCTGCTGGTTCACGGCAGCCCGCGCAGCCTTCATGAGTACTTACCTGAAGAGCGTCCTACGGTCACATTCGAGCGCATCGCGAAAGTAGCGGAATGCGACATTATGCTTTTTGGACACACTCACATTCCGTACGAGAAACGTGTCGCCGGGACGCTTTTCGTGAACGCCGGCAGCGTCGGAAGACCCAAGGATGGCGATCCTCGGGCTGGCTACGTAATCCTTGATTCGGGAGAAGTCGAGTTTCGACGTGTGGCTTACGACGCGGAGGCAGCTGCTCAAGCCGTTCGTGCCTCGGATCTGCCTGACTATTATGCCGATGAGCTATTGGCTGGACGCGAGTTGGAGTCGGTACCTTGACTGAATTTTCCATCCAGTCCCGCGCGGAGCTCGATCGAGAACTGGCGGCGATCAGAGAGAGCATGGTGGTACTCGGCGAGAGAGTCGCAGCTACGCTCGAAGACGCCATGCGCGCACTCCGGAACACAGATACCGAGCTGGCGGAGACTATCATTGTCGGCGATGCTGAGCTGAATGAAATGCGCTTCGACATCGAGAAGGCTTGTGAGTCGGTTATTGCCACACAGCAGCCGGCAGCTAGCGATCTGCGCGCGGTCATCGCGGCACTGAATATCGTGGTGGACCTGGAACGAATGGGAGACCACGCGGCAGGAATCGCAAAGACAGTGCAGCTAATGGGAGACGAGAAATTCGCAAGTCTCCCGGAAAGTCTGGAGCGGATGGCGGCGCAAACCAAAGACATGCTGCGTCAGGCCGTAGATGTGTACGCAAAGGCGGACAGCGATCGAGCCTACAACGTGGCGCTTATGGACGACAAGATCGACGACAGCTACCAGTCTCTCACTCACGAGTTGCTGCAGGGCATGCTTGAGGACGAGACGTCAACTACCCGAGGCCTGTACCTGCTCTTTACGGGACACAATTTGGAGCGTATCGGAGATCGGGTGACGAACATTGCGGAACGCGTGATCTTTATGACTAGCGGCAAGATGAAGGAACTCAATCCCGAGCCGAGAGATACGCGAATATCCTAAGTTTCCGATATTGGGAAATGCCGGATGACCCCCGAGACTTCTCGAGGGTCGTTTCTTTTTCTGGGTCTGCGCCGGATAAAAACTGTGAGATAATCCGCGCCGTTAAGCCTCGACTGATAGGCGGATGTAGGTCGAGGTACCCCCAATCAGTAATACATTGAAGAATATGGTTCGTGGCCACGCTTGGGATTCCTTGGAGGACTTGGATGGTAACAACGACGCGCCCTGCACCTGCAAAGCTCAAACGGCTTGCCGATTATCAAGACGTAGCCCCAGAAGGGGTGCTTGACGAAATCTATGAGAAGGCCGGTCGGCTAAAGGGCGCCAGCATGGTGCACGTCAACGCCACCGCGATCGGTGGTGGCGTGGCCGAGATTCTCGACAACTTCGTATTGCTGATGAACGACGTCGGCGTGCGCACCGACTGGCGCGTGATTCACGGAACGGCTGACTACTTTGAAGTAACAAAGAAATTCCACAACACACTCCAGGGCAATCGAGAGCTCAGCTTCTCCGAAGAGGACTTCGAGCTTTATCGCTGGGTGAATCATCGCTTCGCCAGCTTCGCAGATCTCGATCACGATTTCGTCATCATTCACGATCCGCAGCCGGCTGCACTGGTTGAGTATTACGCCCACAGCCGTCCCTGGGTCTTTCGTCTGCATATCGATATTACCGATTCCAACCCGCAAGCGTTTGATTTCATAGCGCCTTACATAGAGCAATACGAGCGGATGATCGTGTCCGCGGAGGGCTACAAACGGCCGGACTTGAGTGTTCCGCAGCAAATCGTATCGCCGTCCATTGATCCACTCTCACCAAAAAACGTCGACTTGTCGGAGGAACGAAAGGCAGAGATCCTGCGAAAGTACAACGTGCCAACAGACAAGCGTTTTATCACTCAAGTATCGCGATTTGATCCCTGGAAAGATCCAGAGGGCGTGCTTGCGGTTTGGGAACGGGTCAGGCAGCAAGAAGACGTGCGCTTGATCTTTGCTTATGCGATGGCCCCCGACGACCCGGAAGGGGCGCGCATATACGAGAGCATGGCAGAGGTTGCCGCCGAGCACCTGGAAAGCGGAGACGTGATATTCGTTCAAGGGGACGATCCACTCCTGGTCAATGCCATTCAGAGCAACGCCGATGTCGTACTGCAGAAATCTACTCGGGAAGGTTTCGGCCTCGTTATCACGGAAGCAATGTGGAAGGGCTCAGCAGTAGTCGCATCCAATGTGGGCGGCATTCCAACCCAGATTGTCGA
>JAZGCZ010000155.1:0-2481 GCA_036477195.1 Anaerolineales bacterium
GGCGGGCGCTCCACGCGGGGCCGGCGCCGGTTCGACGAACGCCGAATTGGCGCTAGTGAGCGGACGAGACCCCAGCTGTGACAGGGGTCGATATCCAGGTCCTTTGGTATTAACCATGGGGCTGCGAAGTTAGGAACGAAGGGACCACCAATAGGCAAGGTCAAATGATCTCACATATCGCGGCTGCTCGATCGGAACAAATCGCCGCCAAGGTCCTCTGCACCATGGCGCAATCAATCGATGGCACAGGGTTGGATGTGAAGTTTGGTCCGGATGCCGACGTAGATCCAGACTGGGTCCGAATAATCAAGGTCGCGGAACACGCCAAGCTGCTACCTCTGTTCATTGAGGGAATGCGTATTTGCCAACCCGAGACGTTCAACGCCGATGATTTGGCAAATGCGCGTGACTACTTGAGACTTCATAGAACGCGAACTGCCGAGGTCGTTGACCGCTACGCGCAGCTTGTGAACCATCTGCAGTTGGCAGGAATTGAACCCATTTGCTTCAAAGGGCCTTTTCTGTCTCAGCTTGCCTACGGCTCTCCTGCATTAAGAGAATTCAACGATCTGGATCTGATCATCCGACAGGGCGAAATCACGCACGCTCTGGAAGTTCTTGAAGAAATGGGATTTAGGATAACAGACGCTGCGCCGACTTGGGTAAGCATGGCCAGCATCACGGAGGATCGCGAGCTGTGGCTCGACCTTCACCTAAAACTAATGCCGACACATCTTCCCGACATAAATGATATGGAAGGCTTGTGGTCCCGAGGCGAAGAGGTGGAGCTATATGGCCGAAAGTTTTTCACACTTTCAATGAAGGATACGGTTCTCGTCACTGCGATGCACATCGTAAAAGAGTATCACCATCAGGCGCCGTTTCTTGGCTATGTGCTGGATCTGGCCATGCTGTTGCGCAAAGAATCGGGAATGGCGAGGAGTGATTTTACCGCTCACGGTGAAGCGAACGGGGCATCGGCTTACACCCGGCTCGCCTTTCAGTTGATCGATCTCCTTTTCGATGATGGTGACGGCGTGCAATCGGTCGAGAATTGCAACAATCGCGGCGTACAAGAACTCGGGGACGATATGCTTGAGAAGTTGGGTTCAACAGCCCTGACAGGGGCCTACGGGATAAAGTCATACGGCCGCCGTCCATTGAAGGTTCGCTATACACTCAGTACGAGTCCGCGGGACTGGCTAATCCGGGAGTTGCAATCGGCTCGCGCCCGATTGTTTTATGTAACGCCCGAAGATGAAAGGTGGTGTCCGTTGCCAAAAAGGTTGTATTGGCTCTATTTTATCATTCGTCCGATTAGACAGTTACTCGTTCAGAGCGGCGCTCTTGCCGTCTAGCCGCCTCTCATCCTGGCAGCTACTAGTCGTCCAACAGGAAGGGGACGTCGACTCCAGTATGTGTCTGATACTCAGACGTTTTCTATCCTCAACACCGACAGAAACATCCACCGATTCTTGAGAGGACCCTGCATCGGCCCGTCAACGTCGATCGACCCGAAACACTTCAGCTCTTGGCCGGTGAGCTGATCGAAAGCGCCAAGGACCTGCCCCTGGTCTTCCCTGTCCACCCGAGAACCCGCGAGCGGCTGAAGAGCTTCGGACTTACCCAGCGATTGTCCGAGGCGCCTGGCATCCACTTGGTACGCCCCATGGGCTATGTTGAGTTCATGAGCTTGCTCTCTGAGTCCCGGCTGGTAATTACCGATTCGGGGGGAATCCAGGAGGAGACGACCTACCTTGATATCCCGTGCATCACCGTTCGCGGCACCACCGAGCGGCCGATCACGCTGACCCAAGGCACGAATCGGCTGGTTCAACCTGAAGCGATCCGGGACTCCGTCCAACAGGTCCTGTCAGGCGATTGGCCGAGAGGGAAACGCCCCGATCTTTGGGACGGCAAGACCGCAGAGCGCGTCGCCCATAGCCTCCGGAAGCGCTTGAGCCGCTAGTGTCCTGCCTCTGAAGTTCATAAGCGGCCTTACCCCATTTCTGATCGGTTCACGTCAGAGTGTCTGATACAGGTAAGGCCTTCAGGGGCTCGCTCGGAACCCCCGAAGGATCGCCACTCGCTGTCACGGCGAGACCGTAACCTCGACGCGCCTGTTGCGTGGCTCTTCGACGCCGTCACCAGTGGGCACCGCTTGATTGTGTTGACCGAACGATAGCGTGTCGATCTTCTGAGCGGCGGCATCCGCCAAGGCGGTAGCTACTGCTTCGGCCCGCCGGTCCGACAGCCCAAGGTTATACTTCGAGGTACCCTCGGTATCGGTGAAACCGGCTACCGTGATCTTGGCGCCATCCATTTTCGACGCGGCAGCTCTGACTCTGGAAATTACCGCTTGGGCGGCCTCGTCCAGCTCATCGTCTGCCGTGCCGAAGTAGAGGACAAAGTTCTGGGCTTCGGGTGGCGGTGGCGGTGCTGGCGCAGCAGCCACAGGCTTAGGTGCTACCGCCTTCTCTG
>JAZGCZ010000156.1:0-7698 GCA_036477195.1 Anaerolineales bacterium
GAACCTCAAGCGCGCGCCGGCAGATGTTCTCGATCAGCACAATGCGCAGCATGAGCGGCATTGCCCACAGTTCGGCCGACGATAGTTCCGAGGATTGCTGGTAGGCCTCGAGAAAGGCATTGATATCCGGAACCTCAAAGTGGGCTTCCGAGTGACGCACCAGCTCCTTGGCCAATCGGTACACTCGCGGCTCGTACTCTGGCTCAGCTTCGCCCTGCTCACCTTCGACAACCGGAAGTTCATGATAGAAGCGCTTGCTCAGATTATGTTGCACTTCTTGGATGTGTCCCTCAACAAGGTAAGCGTTGTCCAAGATCCACTCCCCGCCCGGATAGAGCGGCACCTCCGCGCGCTTTGCGGCTCGCAGGTCCTCCTGCACCGAGATGATGACCCGGCGATATTCCTTCAGAGTCTCGAGGAGAGGTTCTCCCTTCCGGGAGCTGGGACGTGGCTCATGCTCGCGGCCGAGGTGCCGTGCATGAGCCTGGAGCTGTGCGGAGGTCAGGGGTCCGCCCATGAGCCAGTGAAGCTCCTGCTCGCCGTCCACTGAATGCGGTATCAGATACACCGGCGGATGGGGATCGGCGATGCCGCGCAGCGCGCTCATTGCTCGACTCAATTGGGCTCGATCGGCTTGGAGCAATAGCACGACCTCGTCAGTCGTGAGCCAGTGGAGAGCTTTGGCAAATTGACCGGTCACATGCGCGCGATTGACGGTCCAGGCCACCAGCCATCCCACCAGCGCACCAACCGGGATGGCCATGATGGCAAGCCCGATCGGAAAGCTGCTCAAGAATACGGAGATTGAAAGGGATGCAGCGGCCGCAACAAGCCCTCCGGCTCCAACCCACATATATGTCCGATGCCATCTGAGAGAGGTCAGGCGCAGGGCGCCGGCCTGAGTCCGAAATGCGATCGCCGCCCGAGCGAGGCGCTTGGTGTCGAGCGCCCTTAGCGCTCGAACTGCCTCACCCTTTGTTGTGAAATAGCTGAGGAGAATTGGGAGCTGATTCAACTAGCGCTCGGCTGTCAACTGTCCTTGGCGCGCTCAGCGAGCCAGGCGCGAATATCGGGGATGTGCTCTTGGTAGTGCTCGTATGTATTGCTGGCGATAACCTGCCAGGGCTCCCAGTCTTCGGGCATTTGGTCGAAGCGTGATGCTTCCATCAGATCTTCGTCAGCGAGCTCGCTGACTTGTTCCCACAGACTTGCGAAAACTCTATTGGATTCCGCAAGGACCTCTCCCAGAGGGAGCTCCTTGTTTTGCTCATGGATTGGGATATTACGCTCGTCCGCCGGCAACTCCCAGAGTTTAGAGCCTGCGAGGACTCGCGTTTCCAGTAACACCATCATTTCCTGTTCGTACCAATTAACGTGGGCAATCACGTCCTTTACCGACCACCCTCCTGGCAGGCCAGGCTCGAGCATCCGCTCCTCGCCAACCTCGGCCAATACACGATCCCAATCGGCCCTGTCCCGGCGCCAGGTATGTTGAAACTGCCGCACATTCATGCTGTTGGTTCCAGGTCTCCCGTTTGCCGCTCCAAGACGACCACGGGGATCAGTCGGTCGGTCCGTTCCGAATATTCGGCATAGCTTGGATTCGCTGAGATCACCTCCGCCCAGAGTCGGTCCCGCTCCTCACCCTGAGTGAATCGGGCGACAGCGCCAAATTGCGAGCCTGCAATGTCCACTGTTGCGGCTGGATTTGCCCTAAGATTCAGATACCAGAGCGGATGGGAATCGCCTCCTGCGTTCGATCCAACAATTGCAAAGTTTTCTCCTACAGGGAACGCGTTTAGCAACACGCTGCGCGGTTTGGCACTCTTGCGGCCAATGGTTGTCAGACGAATAATTTGAATTCCCATCAGTCTTGACCCGATCCGGCCTCCAGACCACTCATATATCCATCGGTGAAACTTCCAAAACGCAGTTAGCAGCGCTGAGCGCCTGGCAGCGGGCATTTACTTAGCTTTCAGTACAGACAAGTAAACCACGAGATCCAGGTCGCCTGGAGAGAGACCGAAGTTGGTAAGCATGACCGCCGCTTCGCTGCGGTGTTGGGTCTGATGATTCGCCTGATGCAGGATCACTTGCCAGAGCGGATAGGAACCGGGAGTTCCCTCGGTCGTGGTGTAGGAGAGGACCGCCTCCAGCTGCTCCGGCTCCAAACGTTCTAGATACTGAAGGGTGTCATTTTCGATCTCTTCCCAGCGAATACGGATGGAGGCCAAATCAGGGAAGTCCGCCGGACTCATCATCGCCGGCGGGGAGGTTCCCTGCCACCGCTCCAGCCAGAGCCATTGACCGCTCATCGTATGCACAAAAGTGTTGCGCAGAGAACCGTGGCTTGGACCCACATTGTCAAGGAATTGGTCTTCAGAGAGTTCGACTGCAGTATCCAGAACGCGTCGGTTTGCCCAAACACTGTAGTCGTAAAGGGAGCGGATGAGCTCAGTTATCATTGTGACTCCTTGGATAGAGAGGTATCGATCATGAGCGAGGGTGCAAAGGTAGATGAATGGATGGCAAATGCTGACAATCCTTTCAAGGATCTGTGGGAGGTTATTCGAAAAACGGTCCTGGATACCGATCCTAAGATGGAAGAGCATATCAAATGGGGAGCTCCTACTTTCATGTATAAGGGAAATTTAGCGACCTTCAATCCACGGGCCAAGAAGTTCGTCAACCTGACCTTCCACACCGGCGCCACCATCGACGATCCAGAGGGCATATTGGAGGGAGATGCGGCCGAGGCGCGAGTCTTTCGGGTGGAAAGCGAAGAGGAATTCAACAGCAAGAAATCAGGTCTCGAGACCGTGGTGCGTAACTGGATCGCGATGCAAGATTCAAAAGAGTGAACTAGGCGAAATTCCCGGCCCAAGGGGAGCGGTCGAATTCTCACGCCAAGCTTCATGACCGCGGGACTTATTCTCCCACAATTTCCATTGCGCCTCTTCAAACAGGCGAAACGTTTCCACCCTTGACGGGTCCTGGACCGTCCGGAATAATCCTGATTATTAGCTGAGCTAGAGGAGGGTTCGAAATGGAAGAGGTACCGGCTTTTGAGGGCTTTCCGGAGGCGGGATTTCACTTCTTTCGAGAGCTCGCGGTCAACAACAACCGTGAGTGGTTCGCGGAGCACAAACAAGAATATATCGAATACCTTCAAACTCCCGCGGTATCACTGGTCGTTGAGCTGGGAGAGCGTCTGAAGTCCGAATTTCCCGGAATCGCCTATGACCTGCGAACAAACGGCGCGGGGTCGATCATGCGGATCTATCGAGACATACGTTTTTCTAAAGACAAGACGCCCTACAAAACCCATATCGGAATCAACTTTTGGGAAGGCCCTCAGAAGAAGGGAAGCCCTGGATTTCATTTCTACATGGACACCAAGGGTGCCGCGTTCTACGGCGGATACCATGTCTTCCCGAAGGAATACCTGACCGCTTACAGGGAGTCCGTGGCTCGCGAAGGTTCGGGCGAAAAACTGAGCAAGGCCTTGAATAAGATGGTCAAGAACAAAGGTTTTGAGTTTGGGGGTGAGCAGCTAAAGAAAGTACCACCCGGGTATGACAAGGAGAGTCCGCGTGGCGATCTGTTGCGCTACAAAGGGCTGTGGTTGAAGTCTTCGAAACTGGATCTGAACACTCTCGGCTCTCGCGCGCTCATCGACACTTGCGCAGCGAATGCCCACACGATGAGCCCGGTGCACCGATGGTTTGTCGAAGTAAACCAATCGATTTCTTAGCAGTTACTGCACTTGACAACCCACCCCAAAATGCGGTAAACATATAGACGAGCATCTATGAATAGCAAACCCGACCCCATCGAGTTCGCAAAGGCGCTTTCGGATCGGACCCGGCAGGAAATCATGAAACTCTGTTGCTGTGAGTGGCGTTCCGTGGGCGCCCTGGCCGATGAGCTGAAGGTGACCCAACCGACAGTTTCGCATCACCTGGCCTTCCTGCGCGACGCTAATCTGGTTCACATTCGCCCGGAAGGCCGACAAACGTTCTATACGCTGAACCAGAGTTCGGTGGCCGCCTGCTGTGGCGTCCTAATGCAGAATTTCGCTCCCGACATTCAGGAGTTAGTCTGAAGCGGGGTTTTTTTTATGGTGATTCATAGATGAACATCGATGATACGAAGGGAGGTGAGATTTATGCAGCTGCCGCGATTTACATTACGACGAGTAGCCCACTGTTGTGAGGGCGCGCACATAACGCCCTGAGCATGGCGTAAAAAGGCTTTTCTTCGGGGAGTCCGCGGCTCCCCGATCTCATCATCAGATCTGAAGCGCCGTTCCGTACCCGAGTCTCGCAGGCACTATTGTGGTTGTTCGGCGATATCGACTCCACCGCACGGTGAAGCGCCGTTCCGTGCCCGAGTCTCGCAAGCACTATTGTGGTTGTTCGGCGACATCGACTCCACCGCGCGGTGAAGCGCCGTTCCGTGCCCGAGTCTCGCAAGCACTATTGTGGTTGTTCGGCATCTCGACTCCACCGCGCGCTTTAGCTACTCCCCGATTTCGATGGTTTCCCTTGCGACAATGACTGGCTCGTTCGGCACGGCGTCGTACAGCCTGAGAAACTGCTCCACTTCGTCTGATCCCAGACCCCGCATGGCCTCGACCCAGGGGTGAGCGATCGATTGATAGAGCACTTCTACGGTGACTGTAAAGGGCCCTGTTTCCTCCCGCAGGTCAATGGCATACTGGATCTCATCCACGCCCCCCTGAAAATCCTCGTCCCCGACCGCTTTGCCGCGCGGCTGGATGGACTCCACGGCGCCGAACTTGTCCTGACCGGCCGGCATGATCCGGTTGTCTTTTAGGTATTCGGAAGCCCCCATCAACTCCGTAGTGATCTCGCCGCTCGCGTTGGCCATGATCGACTCATAGATCTGGACCTGTTCGGGTTGGACGATGGCAAGGTAATGGGGCTCGAAGACGGTCGGATCGTCATCTCCATTGTTGTGGATAATTTTGCCCCGGGCGTCGATCCCCCCAGACTCAAACACAATATGGCCGCTGCTGTCTTCAACGACAAATCGGATCCACGCCCGTCGAGAGGGAAATCCGCTTGGGAATTTGTGCCCGGCTAGGTTTTTGATGCGCACGTCGGCCGTGAGCCTGCCACCCGACAGACGTATCTCTTCAATTTCCAACTCAACGGTTTGGTCCTGCAGTTGCTCCACCGTTCGCTGCCGCGTGACCTCAAATTGCTCGGCGGAGGCGGTCAGGCCCAGTTCATCAACGAATGTTTTAAGCAGCTCCAACATATAGGCGTTGCCACCGACTAGGACATGTTCGGCGAATGGGCTGCGTGGAAATTCGCTTTCAGTAGCGATTCGTATTCCGCCCGCTGCCTCAGGCATGTGACAGTCTTGGCAAGTTTGAACTCCCCTGTGATCGCTGTAGAACCACTCGAAATAGGTAGTCTGCAGGGGAAAAGAAGATCCGACGAAAAAGGTATGGCATGTTCCACAAAGCTCAGAGTCTCCAAGATGCAATCCCTGAGCAGGAATGTATCCGGAGCTCTCCTGCATCGAGATTAAGTGAGGCTCATCTACCGAGTAAGGGCCATATGCCACTCGCTCTCCAGGCTGAGTTTCAATATCGACCTCGAAACCGCCGTTGTAGCTGGTTTGAAAACCCAGCCCCTCCTCGACTACTTGATGGCAGAGCGTACATGAGATTCCGTCCATCGCGAGATCGTGGAGTGGATGCTCAGCGTTCAACAGACCCGGGGAAGTCAAGCCGGACCCGAAGATCTTGGATTGCGCCCCTTCGACGCTTTCCGTATAGCTGGCCATTGGCATATGGCAAGTAGCGCACGTGTTTTCGATCGAAAGCGCTGCCTCGGGGCGTGAGAGGGTCTCATTGCGAACAGAAGCCTGCCAAAACGGATCGCGCGCCGAATTGGCCATCATGGATGACCGCCAGAACGCGTCGATGGATACATCTGCGCCCGAGTCGTCTTCCATATTCTGGTGGCAGGGTGTGCACACACCGGAGGCCGAAAAGTAGCGGCCGCGATGCTCTGAGAGTGGCTCTCCGGCCTGGAGAATTACTAGGCTAATAGTAGGGATGGCGGTGGCGGCTGGCGGCGGGGTCCGCGTCGGCCTGGCCAGGGTGGGTTCGATGGTTGGAGTTGCGGATTGGCTTGTGGCGCAGGCCGCCAGAAGTGCAATGGTACATGCCGCGATCAACGCGGCCGCTACGTTGCGGATAATCCAGAGCTTATTCACAGTAAAGTGGAATGGTATTTGCCGCGACCAGTGGCACCGGTATTCTGCAGATCATCCAGGGTTTCTTCAAGACAACCTCGAAGGGTTTTCAATTGCTCTGTAGGATGCGAGCCGCGGCTTTGCGGGCGATTTCGACCGCAAAGTTTGTGCCCCGATCCCAGGGGTACACCTGGCTCATACTTGCAAACCACAGACCAGGCACGGGTGTTTGCAGGTCCGGGATCGATTGCGAGTGGTTGATGGGCGGAATCGGCTGGGCATACGGGGTGCGGAACAGCCAGCTGGTGTTGATCCATTCCGGCACAAAATCAGGGTTGATTCGCCTGAGGGTCGGAATAAACCTTTCGAGCAGTTCAAATTGGGAGAGTTCGAAATATTCGTGATCGGCGTCTAAATAGTCTCCGCAATAAACGATATGCTCGCCGCCAAAATGCTCACTGGATACGAAATTCGTGTGTTCGACCAGCGAGAGGAACGGAAAGCCGGCAGTTTTCGGGAGATTGTGCCAATAGTGACCTTGCTCAGATAGGCGATGCTTTAACGATAGGGTCAAGACGACTGCCCCCATGGACTTCATTTGATTCAATCCCTGCAAATAAGGTTCCGGCAAACTAGGAGCCAGCCGGGCGAGAAGCCCGGGTGAAGTGGTGACCAGGCAGTAGTCGAATAATTGGAGCTCACCGCCCACTCGAACCTCCAATTGTTGGTCATTGGTAGGCCTTATTTCCTCCACGGCTGTCTGCAGCCGGATTTCGCCCCCGTCTGACCGTATGCGATCTGCCATGCCATCCATGAACGCTTGAAAACCACCTTCGAAGGTACCCAGGCGACGCGTGCGCGCTTTGATGCGCGCCCAAAACCAGGCCATGTTGACATCCTTGTAGTGGGGACCAAACTTTCCGATCAGCAGGGGTTCCCAAAGGGACGAGTAGGCGCGTTCTCCAACTCGCACCGATAGCCATTCGTGAGCGGTGACCTGCTCAAGAGGCTTCCATCTAGCAACATAGCGGAGGTAGGCCACGACAGCACCGACTCGAATCCGATCCAGGAACGGGATACCCGGGAAGCGGAGCACAGCAATGGGCGAATCGAGCGGATAAAACTGCTCGTCATGGTAGACCACAGTCACCGGGCGCGGAAATATCACACGATCGCTCCAACCCAGCTCGTTGATCAGGCCCAGAATGTGCTTATCGGAGGCGAACCAGTGGTGGTAATAGCGCTCCACTGACCATTCCCAATTCGGCCGACTGAAGCCGGAGGCGAGGCCACCCACATGATCATCAGATTCGAAGACCGTGACCTGGTTGCCGGCACGCGTCAAATCATACGCGGCCGCCAAGCCACCCGCTCCAGCTCCTACGATCGCGATCCGTTTCATGGAGAGATCCGCACGGTTCTCGCCTGCTGACTCATGGAGCGGCTTCCTCTACTCTTATGCTT
>JAZGCZ010000157.1:0-2175 GCA_036477195.1 Anaerolineales bacterium
CCGCCGGAGCCACCGACCCACTCCCCAATGGTGGCTCCCACCACGCTGTAGGTCACCGCGATGCGGAGCCCGGTGAAAAAAGCAGGCATGGCGGAAGGAAGCCGCACCATTCGCCAGATCTGACCCCGCTTCGCGTTCATCGCTCTTAACAAATCCACTTGCTCCGGATCGGCCGAGGCCAGACCGTCAGCCGTGTTGAGAGCCAGAGGGAAAAAACAGATCAAGACAACGATGAACACCTTCGGAGCCATCCCAAATCCAAACCAAATGATAAGCAGCGGAGCTATGGCGAGGATTTGCACGGTCTGTGAAGCTACTAAGATCGGATAGAGCGCCCGCCGAATCGTTGCGGACAAGTCGATGGCTGCCGCGATGGCAATCCCCAGCAAGGTCGCGATCGCCAAACCAATCATGGTCGCAGCCAACGTCGACCCAATAGCCGGGAGTAGCAAACCACGCGTCTCCCAGGCCGCCCGCGCTACACCAATAGGGGAGGGGAGAATGAAGGCCGACAGACCGCTCCGATCTGAAACCAGCTGCCAAACCAAGACGAGAAACAGAATTAACAGCGCCGGAGGCAGCGCTTCGCGCCAGAAACGGCCCGGCTTTTCCTCGGATTGAGCGGTCGAAGAGCGATCCATTATTGAATCATCCCATCTGGTTTCTCGACATCAGTCAAGGAACCTGGAGTATGCACACTCAACAGCAATCCGGTACCAAATCGGTTCCTAAGCATCAGTCAAGGGACTCGGAGTGTGCACAGTCAGCATTGTTTCGGTTTCAATTCGGTTCCTAAGCTTCAGTCAAGGGACTCGGAGTGTGCACAATCAACAGGGATCCGCTTCCAAGCTCGACCCGCGGATTTGGGCCGCTGATGACATTGCTCACACCTCGTGAAGGCCCCAAATCAAGGGTTTCGCCATTCAGGGCGTACTGAAGATCTCGAGTCGTAATCTCTGGCACATTGCCGCCAATGGGAATCAAACTGATACCGTCGCCTATGCCTCCCTCGATCGGTCCACCGGGCGGTCGAATGATGCTTGCGGTTTGATCGCCATGCCACACCTCAACCTGAATGCCGCTCAGTTCCAGGAGCGCAAGCAGCTGCACGTTAGCTAAGGTCATGTCCATTCGGCCGCCAATGGCGCCAAGCACGGTGATCTCCGTAGCCCCCCGAGCCACCGCGGCAAGCAGCGCTAATTCGAGATCCGTCTGATCTTTGTCTGGGGGATGAGTGATGAATTCGGTGCCGTCGGCTTCGAGGGTCTGGCGATCGCTTTCATCCAACGAATCGAGATCGCCGATAACGAAAGCCGGTGCAATTTCCAGGCGCAGGCAATGAAGAGCGCCGCCATTTGCGGCAAGAACCAGACTCGCTCTATCCGCTGCCTCCCGGGCGCGTTCGGCGTTCTCAATTACCCCGTTGGCGAATATTGCGGCAATCAAACAAATACCCCTCCTTGCGGAGGGGTGATGGTTTTTTCTTGACAATCCCTCCGCCGGCATTATCCGGATCAGGTTCGCGGGTCGAGGGCATGTTGGCCCTCCTCTCAGCCCGTAGGCTCCCCGTTGCAGGTTGTGACTGGAATTCTACCGAACACGACCGCGCGAAGCAAGATGTACTTGCGCGGCAGATGGCGGGCTCACTCCGCCTCTACATCCGTGCGGCGACGATTGGTGCGTTGGGTGGCGAGCGAGCTAAGTCTTCTCGCCCATCTCTTCGAGGATGCTGTAAAGCAGTTCGAGCAGTATGTTCTTTACGGAGTCTTTCTTCGTGGCGATGCAAGGAAGCATCTTGATCTTGCTATCTAGCTTGAGCGCGATTTTGAGATCTTCCACTTCCCATGCATCTTCCATGTCTTGCTTGTTGGCAGCCACGACGTATGGGGTAGGAGCGTACGCGCGAAATGTCTGAAGGATGCCGCGAGCCTCGCGAAAGGTTTCGGGCCGGTTGCTGTCTACCATCACGATAAATCCGAGCATGCCTTCCGACAGAATTTCCCACATGAAATCGAAGCGCTTCTGGCCAGGCGTGCCGAAGAGATATAGAACCAGTTCGTCGTCCACGGTGATGCGGCCGAAATCCATGGCCACCGTCGTTGTCTCTTTCACGCGTTCAGCCTCAGAACTGATCGATCGCTCGGTGGATACGACGTCGATCTCACTGACAGACCG
>JAZGCZ010000158.1:0-14767 GCA_036477195.1 Anaerolineales bacterium
GCGCTGAACTCGTTGGTGAAGACCGCCAGCGGGGCAGGATTGTTTCTGATCATAATGGGCACAGGGATGATCGCGGCCTCCTACTGGGTCGTCGATCAGGTCCAAATCATCTAGGCCCGGGTCCGAATGCACACGGACCAAGAAGTTCTGGCGGCGCTCCGCGCACATCTCAGCCAGGAGCAGCTTGCGGCAGTTCTTGATCGCCTGCTCCGAGTTCCGGAAGCCTGGGCGGCGCTGCATAACCCCGCATTCCTCGATGAAGTCGCCGAGTCGAATCCCTCACCCAATCTGACGCCATCCCATTTGGCATCAGTGGCGCTCGGCGGAAGCCTGCATTCGGAGCTGCAACGCAATCTTGCCGACGCGCATACGGATCGGGGGCGTCAGGTTTGGGAAGAGGCGGCGGTTGGAGTTGCTGCCCATCGAGATCTCTTTGAGGTCGCGCTCCTTGGCATTGAATTTGGGCGCCGTTTCGAGGCGGGCCAGCAAGGCCTCCTTGAGCGCGTGACGGCCTCTCCATCCATCTGGCGTTCGCCCATCGTCATCGCCTGGCCAAGCATCTCGGATTCAGAGACTTTGCTAAGTAGCTTGCTTGATCGAAAACAGACTAATTTTGCGATCCAAATTGTCCTCGCGAATTTCTCTGCCAAGGAAGCCGCTGGTTACCTAACTCGCAATGCAAATGGCTCGACGGTGCAGATACTGCAGCAGATTACTCGCGGCGGCGAAATGGACTTGGCCCGCTCGCTCTCAGTGTCGGGTACCGACAAATTGTCCCTCCTGATGATCGAGGCGATAACCCGTCAACTCAAGGGAGAGCACAAGGCCGCGCGCAGCTCCCTTTTAATGGCATGGGAAGTCGCCGCGGAAGACTCCGCAAGAATCGCCGATTTCACTGCGGATCAGGCCAGGAATACCGGCGACCCTGTGACGGAGCTCGAGGCGAATCGCAAGGCCTTGGAGATCCTCCCCACACCAGTTCGTCGGGCGCGGACGGCTTTGAGCCTGCTCAGCCTGGACCGTCCCGGAGAAGCGCTCTCTTTAGTATCTGGAGCCGATCCATCTCCTGAAGAACAGATCGCGGGGGGTCTGGCTCAGTCGCAAAGCAGCGATTCTCGTGAACTGCTGAACAGTGCCCTGGCGTCCATCAACGATTCGATCGATGAGGATTGGTTCTCTTTGCTTACAAAGGGGCTTGTTGAGGCCAACGATTGGATGGCTGCAGTTGAAGCAGCAAGGATGCATGTCACATGTCATCCATCCAGCGTGGTTGCACACAAGAACCTTGCTCGAATTCTGTTTGAGGCCGGCGACGCCGAGGCCGCAAATGAACACGCCGCCATCAGTTTGGCGCTTGATCCCGACTCTCCGAATGCGCACAAACTCCAGGCAGAAATTCAAGATGGGATAGGCGATCACGCTGGGTCGTTTGGCCACTGGCGTCAGGTAGCCACGTTAGAGAGCACTCACCTTGCGGCATACGCGATTGAAGCGGACGAATTTGAACTTGCCAGAGGCATAGTAGATGAGATGTCATCAAGCTCCAGCAAGTCAGTTCTGGAAGGGAAAATTCGAGAATCCGGCGGTGATCGAGCAGGAGCCATTGCAAAGTATCGTGAAGCGATTCGAATGTCGCCCGACGATATCCAAGCCTATAAGGCGCTTGCAGTTGCGCAGATGGAAAGTGGAGAACACGCCGAAGCCTCCACGACATTGACCGAAGCCATTCAGGCAAATCCGAAAGAAGCCGCTGTTCGCAGATTGCTGTCCAGCCACATGCGCGCCCAAGGCAAGTCTAGTGAGGCGCTTGAGGTTGCGGCCGCTGCTTGGGAACTAGACCAGAAGAATGTCCCGGCCGGATTGGAGTACGCCGACCTACTCAGTGAGCTCGGCCACGTAGACCGTGCGCTCGAGATCTTACGCCAAGCGGCGCTGAGACAACCCCTGAGCTGGGAGGTAGGGCTGGCCCTGGGAAAGGCTTATGAGCGGCGAGGAGATCTAGCTCAAGCCGCCCGCGCGATTCGACCCCTCCCACCGTCGGCGCCCCCTGAAGCCAATTTCCATTCCGCACGCATTCAATTAAAAGCAGGAGCCGAAGGTTCTCAGTTGGGATTAGCAACTCAAAACCTTGAGACCGCGGAGCATGGCGGATGGGCTGAGCCCTCTCTGGATTATTGGTTCGGGCGAGCATTCGAGCGCGCCGAACGCTATGAGGAGGCGCTTGTCCGCTACGACCAGGCGCAGCAATCGCTACCGATCGGTGATTATGAATTGCGCGAGGAAGCGGCCCTTGGATCGGCTCGCGCCGCTCTTGGCTTGGATCAGATCTCGAGGGCGCTTGCCGTACTCGAAGAGGCTCAGACTCAATTTCCAAGATCTGCCCGGATCTTAGCTGCTCGGTCCGATGTGTACATGATCGCCAAGCTACCGGATAAGGCTCTGGAAGTAGCCGAGCAAGCCATCGAGCTGGATCCGGAGGATACACATGCATGGCACGCGTTGGGCGACTCGCTGGCGAACACCGGGGACATCCGTGGAGCGGTAAAGGCCGTAGAAAGATTAAGTGCGCTCGATCCGGATGCATCCGAGGGCTGGCTCACGCTGGCCAGGCTGGCCTCACAAGCACAAGATCAACGGGTGGCTCGCAGATCGGTTGCGGAAGCACTGTGGCGCGGCCGGCGGAACCCCAAGGTGTTGCAGGATGCTGCGGAATTTCTGGAACATACAGGCAACCTTCCTTCGGCGATCAGAGTGATGAAGAGCGCCACACGTGCGCGACCTGAAGATCCCCAATTTCTCGGTTTTCTGGCAAGGATCCAGGAAGCAGCTGGAGACTATCAAGGGGCCTACGAGGCCTGGCAGAAGAATATTGCTCTTGCTCCAAGTGAGCCAGAACCGCTCAGGCGCTCGGCAGCATGTGCACAAATGCTGGGACTGGGTAGTCAGTCCGTGAAATTGCTGGGGAAGGCAGTGGCCATCGAGCCCGGGAATGCCTGGCTTCGACGAGATTTGGCCAAATCACATCTTGAGCAGGGCCAGGTCCGTCAGGGCCTGCTTTCGTACGCGGCAGCAGTCAAATCTGCGCCCAATGATGCTTCTCTGACCTGCGAAGCCGCGGAGGCGGCCCTGTGCGCTGGCGACGCTCGCTACGCCCTCGCCCTGCTCGGAAAAATGGGATCCGTATTATCGGACAGCGGTCGGGCACGAGCGGCGAAGGGTGAGGCACTTCTTTTGTTGGACAAGCAGGAACAGGCGGTCTCTTCTCTATCCGCTGCGGTCAAGCAGGGCTATGAATCGACTCGCACTTTCGCAATGTTGGCAGTCTCCGCATCTGATCGCGGCCGCGCGGTGACCTACCTCGAGCAGGCACGCGCCTTACGGGTCAAATCGCCTCACGACGCGGTGTGGCGTGCGAGGGCGGAAATTCGACTACTTAACGGATCCGAGGCGATGGAAGCCTTGAAAGATTGGGGGTCGGATCCATTTGCGGCTCAGGAGAAGGTCCGCTTGGCGCTCAGAATACGGGACATGCTTTGGTTATTTGGGATGTCGGATGCCGTGTCTTCGCTCAAAGAGGTCGCTGTTACCAACCTTGCGAAGGGCGCATTTGAGGAGCTCCAGGCGCGCAATCTTGCCGATCCTTCCATTGGCGCATGGCTCCGAATTGAGGAAGCGCCATCAGATTTGGTCGAGTTCGTCGATCAGGACCCCATGGGCTGGCTCGGTGAGGCCCTGGCGATTGCGCAGATTAAGGGTGACCGCTTAGAGGCGGCTAAGGAAGCGGTGGATCAGGTCCGGCTCATCCGCTCTGAACCCGAATGGGGTTCCATTCTGGATGGAATGATTCATGAGGCGAGCGGTCGAGAAGAGGATGCTCGGGCCGCGTACAGATCGGGGAGTTCATCCAGCCCGGTTGCCACCTATTTGCTTGGAAGGGCCTATGAACGGTCAGGGAGTCTGAAACGCGCGGCTACCCATATTGGCGCGGCTGTCATCGAGGCTCCTGATCAGCACCGCTGGCAGCACAAACTGGCCCTGGTCCATTCGGATTTGGGCGATGAAGATTCTGCGCTGGCGCACTTCCAAGAGGCAGCAGCCAAGGATTCGGAAAATCCAGAATACCTGCTGTCGCTTGCGGGTGCGTATGACGCCTCGGGTCATCTCAATCAGGCACTGGAGGGCTACACAGCGGCCCTTGCCTACGGATCCGAATCGGTGGCCGCCCACCGTGAGGCTGGCGAAGTTGCGCTTCATCTTGGCGCCATCGATCAAGCTTCCGCTTGGTTTGAGCGCGCCATCACACTTTCCCCGACCGATATCGATAGCCTGCTTGGATCGGCGAAGGCCTCGATTGCTCTCGGCGATAAGGGTCAAGCTTACGAGCGGCTGAGTGCTGCAGTTCAGCAAGCGCCCGACGATGCCCGAGTAGCGCTTGGGACGGGGTATGTGCACGCCGGTTCTGGCGACTTTGAGGCCGCGATGTTGTCCTTCGAACAAGCTCTTCAGGCAGGAGCGGATCCAAACATTGTGCGCAGGGGCGAAAGCAAGGTTCTCGCGCAGCAGGGGAAGTACTCGAAAGCTGCGGAGGCGATGCAGGAATCGCTGAATTCAGATCCCACTGATCATCGCCTCTGGCATGAGCTAGCCGAAACTTTGGAGGCCGGATCTGATCTGAGTGGAGCCGATAAGGCCACAACCGAGGCGATTCGCATCTCTCCCGCCAACCCTGAATATCGCTTGAGCTTGGGCCGAATCTCTCGCAAAGCGGGCAATCTCGACCTAGCGATCGAGGAACTGAGGCAGGCCGAATCGGTGGATCCTGAAGACCCGCGCATTCCTATTGAGGCCGGCCTGGTCTACGAAGACCGGCGCGAATATTCGCGCGCACTTGATTCCTACCTGAAGGCAGTGGAGATCGACTCAAATAGTCTGCAAGCTCATTACCGGGCCGGCATACTGCTGAGAACGCTGAAGGCCTACCGAAAGGCCGGAGAAATGCTGAAGCGCGCCGCTGAACTTGCTCCGGCTAACCAAGAAGTGATGCATCAACTAGCGGCAGTCCGAGCACTGGAGTTGGTACATGGCTAATTCAATGGATCGGGAAACCGTAATCAGCACCCTCCACGCGGCGCAAGTCGCAGGACGTCTGGATTTTTCACGCAGTCTGGCCATCGAGTGGCTTTCAGCTTGGCCGGGTGATACGGAAGTAGCGCTGCGGCTCGCAGCGGTCGAGCTCAAGGCCGGAACCGCAGGTCCCGCGATCGATCGATTGTCCCTGCTGATAGAGGTCGACCCAGAGAGCCAACCGGCTTACGAAATGCTGGCCGATGCATACAAGCAGACTGGGGATGGCCTTCGGGTGCCGGTATACATGGCCTGCGCCAAAGTTCTGGCGGGAGAGCAGCCTAACCCGGCTAGCTCTCCTTCATGGGCAGTGGCACTCGCAAGGGCATATCGGGCATTAGAGGCCGGAGAATCTGCGGAGGCTCTGCGAGCTGCAAAGGAGGCCCTGGCCGCAGATCCAAGTTTTGCGCTCCCTGCGCTGGTTGCAGTAAGGGCCAGCCTCGCATCCGGTGCGACACCAGAAGCCGTGCATTTAGCAGAAGCGGGGCACGATCGCTGGCCCCATTGTGTTGCGTTCAAGCTCGTCCTTGCTGAGGCTCAGCTCGGTTCAGATCGGTCGGCGGCAGGGGTCGAGAGCATGCACCAAGTCGCGGCAGCTGACCCATTGGGCGTGATCGCAGAAACTCTCCTGGGCATCGATCATCCGTATCGAGCACTGTGGCCCGTTCATATGCAGGCACAAATTAGTCGGCCTGTGCCGGACGAGGTCATGGCGCTGATGGGTGGTTCGGCGAAAACCCCTAAGTCAAACAGTCTCGAGACGCCGGAGCCAGAGCCAGGTGAGGCTTTTCAAGGGCCAAGCTCTGGCGATCGATCAACCACAAATGATGCATTGCTATCCGTGCGCAATGAATTTGATCGATTGGCTATTCGCCTCAATGCTCGCCGAACTACCGAAGACCAGGAAGTCAGACTTCCTGTCTACATCGTCCTGAGTAGTCATACTCGGCTCGTTCAGGAATTGGGTCCATCCGGATTTAAACGCGTCAACGAAGGCATCATGAATCTGGTTGAGGTTGTCCGACGAAAGAGCGGATGGGGAGCTTACCGAATATATAACGACGATCCACGCTCACTGGAACCTTTTGGCCTCATGCCTTGTGATCCAGGAAACGCCTGGCAGATCAAGTTGCGATTGGCAGATCTTGATCAGGCGCTAGCGGAGCGCGGGGAAATGATTGGAGCAGTGCTGATTGTTGGGGGCCACAACATCGTGCCCTTCCATCTACTCCCCAATCCAACGGACGACGATGATGATTCCGTGCCATCCGATAACCCATATGCCGCCACTGATGAAAACTACTTCGCTCCCCAGTGGCCCGTCGGGCGATTACCGGTCGATGCAGATACAGATCTGCTAGTCAAGTTGCTGAGCAAGTCCACCGTTGCCCACCGCGAGCAGCTGCAGTCGGCATCCCCCCCCAGGAGATTCGGCGTCTGGGCAAGAGATCGATTTGGGCGCTTCTTCCGTCCGCGCCCTAAGGCCATTGGTTACACCGCAAGTATTTGGCGAAAGGCTTCCTTAGCTGTTTTCCAAGCCATCGGCGCCCCACGTTCGCTGATTACCTCACCGCCCAATGCGGTCGGCAATATGCCGTCAGTCGTAACCCGACCCAGCCCGCTTTCATATTTCAATTTGCACGGGTTAGAGAATTCACCGGAATGGTATGGGCAGCGAGATCCACTGAGAGATCATTCTGAATTGGTTGAGTTTCCAATTGCGCTGCGGCCGGAGGATGTGGTCAACAGTGGACGCGCTCCAAGAATAGTGTTCACGGAGGCCTGCTACGGCGCACATGTGATAGGCAAGACGGAGGAAACCGCGTTGAGCCTGAAGTTTCTCGCAAGCGGTAGTCAAGCGGTAATCGGGTCCACCAAGATCTCCTACGGATCGGTTACCCCACCCTTGATCGCCGCAGATCTCTTGGGCCGTCATTTCTGGCACCAACTCCGTCGCGGAATTCCCATTGGTGAGGCATTGCGGTTGGCAAAGCTCAAGCTCGCAACGGAGATGCACGAGCGGCAAGGATACCTAGATGGGGAAGACCAGAAGACTCTGATCTCATTCGTTCTCTACGGCGACCCGCTTCTCACATCGAAGTCGACCGGACAAGCGAAGCGCGGCAAGGAAGTAATCCGCAGTTCAAAGCGGCCGGCGACGATGAAGACCGCATGCGCTCTTGGTGGGCCCGACTTGCTGATGGATGACTCTTACTCGCCGACCGCTGATCGGGTGCAGTCGATCGTAGCGCAGTATCTGCCAACCATGGCGGATGCCGAATGCAATATACGCGATCAGCACAGCGGATGCGATCACGATGACCACTGCTGCCCAAGTCAACAGATCGGTATGAAGATTGTCGGCGAAAATGAGGCCATGGTGGTGACGCTCTCGAAGCAAATAAAGGATGGCTCGAAGATTCATCCGCATTTCGCACGCATGACTTTGGACCAGGGCGGCAAAGTAATCAAGCTTGCCGTTTCCAGATAGTGGGCATGGCACGGTCCTTGCACCATTACTCTCATCATGAACGCACCCATCTCCCGCCTAGGTTTTCATTACTTTCCTGACGATAGCCACTACTCGGAGAAGGACCTCGAAGAGTGGCTGCCGACTCTCCTTAGGTTATCGGCCAACTGGCTCGTACTCCCCGCTTCAGCCGATCGCTCAATCCCAGAACCTTTTCTAAAAGGCCTCATTGAAGCCGGAATCCGACCCGTGGTTTGGATCAAGGGGCACGCGGATAAGATCACGGCAGACCAGCTCTCTCCCACCCTCGCGAACTATGGCGAGTGGGGTGTGCGTGAACTCGTCGTATTTGATCGCCCGAATATGCGGAGCAGCTGGTCGTCCAATGAATGGGCGCGCCCTGACTTGGTCGAGCGATTTGTCGACCAAGTGCTCCCCATTCTTCAGCTCGAACGCGCATCGGGTATGCATCCGGTCTTCCCTCCACTGGAGCCAGGCGGCGACTATTGGGACACCTCTTTTTTGGAGACCGCCCTTAAGTCCATGCTTCGTCGAGGCCATCGCAGCCTAATCGAGGACCTGCATTTAGCGATCTATGCTCGCACATTCGGAAAACCGCTGGAGTGGGGCTATGGCGGCCCCACGGAATGGGCCGCGAACCGACCCTACAACACTCCAGAGGATTCGCAGGATCAGATTGGCTTTCGAACCTTTGACTGGTACGCGGCTACAACTGAGAGCGTTGTGGGAAAAACATTACCCATGATCGTGGTGGCAGGCGGCCCGCCCAGCACTCTGGAAGACGGGGATAGCGAGATTGCGAGCATATTGCGGGCGGTGCAGACTGGGCAATTGCCTCAGTCGGTACTGGGCTTTAATTTTTACCTGTTGTCTGCAAATCCCAACAGCCCGGATTCCAATTCCGCATGGTTCGACTCCCCTTCCCAACCCAGAGCCGTCGTAGGATCTGCCAAACGTCTGCTAGATATGGGCGGACTCAGTGACAGCTCGAGATCGGCCAGCAAAACACTTAGCCACTTCGTCTTGCTTCCCGATGGCCCGATGTCTGAAGACACCTGGGCGATCGTCAAGACGCTGGTCAAAGACGGTGTGATTGGATTCTCGCCTGAGGAGGCCCTCCAGGCCGACCGAGTGACGATATTAGGCGACGAGGCCGCCGTCCCGCCGTCGGTAGAGCGGCAGCTCGTCGAGGGCGGATGTACGGTGACTCGTGTAAAGGGCCCAAGTGAGATGTTTATTGCCGCCTGGAAAGCTACCTATGGGGATGGAAAATGACAGAACAAGAAGACACCACACACAACATTCCGGAAATTGAAAATGCGCAGGTGCCAGACCTTGAAGAGGTCGGTGAGGCCGGCACACAAGAGCCTTCTCAAAGCGAAACTGCTCCGATCTTGGGCCTCGAAGAGATCGATCGAGGTCGCACTCAAGAGGTTCCTGAAACTAAAACTGCTCCCGTGTTGGGCCTGGATGAGATCGGTCAAGCCCGCATTAAGGTGCTTGGGCTTGGAGGTGGGGGTTCCAATGCCGTCAACCGCATGGTCGAACTAGGGCTGATCGGAGCCGAGTTCATCGCGGCCAATACCGATCATCAAGCACTTGAGTCAAGCCTTGCCCCCACCCGCATACAACTGGGTCCCAACGTGACGCGTGGCTTAGGCGCAGGAGGAGATCCTAGGATTGGAGCCGCAGCGGCGATCGAAAGCAGCCGCGAACTTTCGGAAGCACTTGCCGACTCGGACATGATCTTTCTCACCGCCGGAATGGGCGGTGGAACCGGCACCGGAGCGACGCCAATTGCGGCGGAAATAGCTCGCGAGACTGGGGCAGTGGTGATTGCTACGGTGACCATGCCTTTCTCATTCGAAATGAATAAGCGCGCCAAGAATGCATCAGAGGGTGTGCGCCGTCTCCAACCCCACACGCATACGCTGATCACGGTACCTAATGACCGGCTATTACATGTCGTCCCTAGGGACGCCAGCTTGGAAGTTGCGTTTCGATTTGCAGATGATGTACTTCGCCAGGGAATTCAGGGCATTGTGGAGCTCGTCACGAAGCCAGGTCTCATCAATGTGGACTTCGCACACGTGCGTGCTGTCATGAATAAAGGCGGCGGCGCTCTAATGGCTATTGGGATCGGTGAAGGCGACCACAAAACTGATATCGCTCTCCAACAGGCACTTCATCACCCCTTGCTTGAGATCAGCAGCCTTGGGCAGGCCACAGGCGCGCTGGTTCACTTTACCGGTGGCGAGGACCTTGGTCTGATAGAAGTCGGGGCGGCAGTCGAAGATCTACGCGAGAACATGCCTCTCGAAGCCGAAGTCATCTTGGGGGTTACGACCGAGCCCGCGATGCACGGCAGAGTGCAGGTGATCTTGATCGTGACCGGAATTGGCGGTCAGCCAGTGCAGGAGATGTCGGCCACGGAATCAGTATTGGCCCCATCATCGACGATTGACATGGACGACCTGGACATTCCGGCGTTCATGCGTCAAAAGTCCTACCCTAGCCTACCGTCAGACCATGGGACGCAAGCGTGAATAAAGAAGCTGTCGAGAAAATCACACGAACGGTCGTTCGTCAATTTCCCGAGATGGACGGGGTACGCCCCTCTGTCAAATCGGACGAAAGTGGCAATGACCGCTACCTGATGACCTACAAAGGTGCATTCGATCTGCCAGATGGAAACACAATGAAAAGGATTGTGCGCGTCGTTGCCAGTGAGAAAGGCGACGTGATACGTATGAGTACATCGAGGTGACATGATGAATCAAATTAGATATCGACCCGTCATACTAATTAACCTGCTGGTTCTAAAGGCAACCGTCTTCGCCGCAGAGTGGGCGCTCGAACATCGGGAGTGGATTGCCCATGGACGGGCCTATGCGCCCGTGGTGTTGGGCGGTTTTGTGGCCTACTTTGTTGGGGTTGTCGTAGGACAAGCGATCATTAACGCATTCATATAAGGCGACCGCTTTCCATCCGAATTGCTGTGCCTGAGTGCCCGGAGTACAATCCGGGCGCTCTTTCCGCTCCTAAACTCTATGTCCAGCCAACGTCGACCCCTGGTGGTCATACTGATCATCGCATCCTTCTTCGCGGCGGGCCTGCTAACGGTCTTGCTGGGCGGAGAACCATCTCGGGATCCGACCGAGACCCCCGAAGTCGCTCCCAGCGAGTCGGTGCTGATTATCGGCGTGGACGATCTATCCGCACCCACGCCAAGGCTGGTCGCCGTCTGGCAGGCGACCTATAGCTATTCCAACCGAGACGTCATCCTGCTCGGACAATCCGTTGACAGCCTGGCATGTGGAAATCAACCCGCCATCCTAACGGATTTATTCTCCTGGGATCCTTCGAGCGGGGTCGCTCCTGAATTCCTGGCAGTATTTGATGAGATGCCATTCGTAATTGCTGACGAAATTGCATTTGCGGCACTTATCGATGAGCTCGAAGGGCTGGATCTAAACGGGGCGCATCTGCAGGGCATTCAAGTAACGGCCGTCCTGCGTACGCTGTACGGCAACCCTAGAGGTTCCTTGACTACCCAAGAGCAATTCCTTATCGCCCTTAGCGCAAATGCAGCTGCTAACGCAGCGAACGTGGATCTAAATCGCCTGCTCGAGTTGATCCCTAATCATGCGTTTACCTCCCTGCCGCCTCAGGACCTGCTGACCACTTACTTGCGGCTGCAGCCACTCGATCCTGGATCGATACTCGTGTGGGCACCTGATCAGACGGCCGAATCCTGCGAAAGCTGACATAAACATAAAGGAGACTGCCATACCGGCAGTCTCCTCTGATGCGCTGGGTGGGAGTTGAACCCACACGCCTTGCGGCACATGGCCCTCAACCATGCCTGTCTACCAATTCCAGCACCAGCGCTTGTACGCGGCCGACTCCATGCTGCACTAAGGCAGAGGCGGAGGTGGAGGTGCTTGAGGGGCCTCGCGCCCGCTAGAGCCAGAGACGATTCGCGGTATTATAGCGGACCTTATCGTCCAAGGCGTGATTTTCGGCTTGATTCACAGCTCCCAAGAGACCTACTCCAACCGGAGAAGTCCTAGATGCGAATTGTGCTTGATGCTATGGGTATAGTGACGACCACCCTGGGCTGGTGCTAGCCTAGATGCGGATCGTGCTAGATGCAATGGGTAGCGACGACCACCCAGGGCCGGAACTGGCCGCCGCAACCGAGGCTCATCGCCTGTGGGGTGAGCGGCTAATTCTGACCGGGCCGGCAGAGGTTCTGGAGCCCCTGATCGATCCATCACAGGTCGAGATCGTCGATGCGCCCGAGGTTTTAGAAATGGACGACAAGCCGGCCTTGGCTGCGAAAAATAAGCCCAACAGCTCAATGGCCGTGGGTATGCGCCTCTTGAAGCATGAGGGCGCGGATGCCTTTGTGACGATGGGCAACACAGGCGGTGCCATGGCGACCGCCCTCTTTCAGCTGGGCCGCATCAGGGGCGTCAAGCGCCCCGCGCTCAGCCCGGTCTTTCCTGTTCAGGACGGATCAACTGTGGTGCTCGACATCGGAGCCAATACCGATAGCCGGCCCGAGCACCTGCTTCAGTTTGGCATCATGGGATCGATATACGCCGAAATCTTCTTGGAGCGCAAAGACCCGCGAGTAGCCTTGCTCTCCACTGGAGAGGAAGAAGGCAAAGGGAATATGTTGGTCGGGCAGGCCGATCAGCTTTTAAGAGCTTCAAGGCTGAATTACATTGGCAATGTGGAACCTCGAGAGCTGTATGCAGGCAAAGCGGACGTGGTTGTCACGGACGGTTTTAGCGGCAATATCTTTTTGAAAACTAGCGAAACCGTGGCGGCGAGGTTGGTCGAACTGATCCGCGCCGAAATCAAAGCCTCGCCAATCACCGCCGCGGGAGGCTACCTGGCTAAGCCCGCGTTCAAGAGAGTCGGGAAGCTAATGGACCCCAGCGAGTACGGAGCCGTGCCGCTGCTGGGGTTGAACGGATTGGTATTTGTTGGACACGGCCGCTCGAATACCCATGCAATTGTGAGCGCATTGCGCGCCACGCGAAAAGCAGTATCTGGGGGGCTATTGGAGGCACTACGTGAAGGCATCAAGACCTCAATCGAGGGATCAAACAGATGACACTTGGGTCCAATAATTACCGTCGCGCGGTGATCACCGGAGTTGGTGCAACCACTCCGCTTGGCACCGGTCTGGAAAAACTCTGGCAGGGTCTGCTCGCTGGCCGCTCCGGAATCCGCAAGATCCAACAGTTCGATGCTAGCGACATTCCATGTCAGATAGCAGGCGAGATTCCCGATTTCGTGCCAACCGATTTCATCCCTGCCAAGGAAGCGCGGCGGATGTCCCGTTCATCGCAGATTGCTTTGGCCGCGATACAAATGGCGGTCGAAGATTCAGGACTTGAAGAGCCCCTGGCAGAACATGAGCGCATTGGAGTGATTCTTGGAACTGCTGTGGGGGGGCTCGAACGCTCGGTCGAGGGCGCTCGGGCTTATCGAGAAGACGGGGTCAGCAAGGTTAATCCCTTCACGATTCCATCCTCGATTGCGAATATGTCCGCATTCCATATCGCTGAACGTTACGGCGCACTCGGGCCAAGCATGTGCCTGGTCACTGCCTGTGCGACAGGAACTCAGATCGTCGGCGAGGCCGCTCAGACGATACGCAGCGGTCGTGCAGATATTGTGCTGGCGGCTGGTACCGAAGCCATGATCCAGGGCTTCGCAGTTGCGGGCTTCTCGGCGATGAGGGCTCTACCGACGAACTATAACGACGATCCCGAAAGGGCATCTCGCCCGTTTGACGCCAAGCGTGAAGGGTTTGTTTTCTCAGAAGGAGCTGCGGGCTTGGTGATCGAAAGCCTGGACGGCGCCAGAAAGCGAGGCGCACACATTTATGCCGAGATCGCAGGACACGCCAATTCGAGCGATGCCTTCGACATGGTTAGGCCAGACCCGACTGGCGCTGGCGCGCTCCGCACCATGCGCTGGGCGCTGGAAGACGCGCAGATTTCACCCGACGGCGTGGATTACATCAATGCCCATGGCACATCGACACCGGCAAACGACCCCATCGAGACGCTGGCAATCAAAACGCTATTTGGGGAAGGCGCCTACGGGATCCCAATTTCGTCCACTAAATCCATGATCGGTCACCCAATGGGAGCATCCGGGGCGATCGAAGCGATTGTATGTGTGCTAACCATTGATCGCGGCGTAATCCACCCCACTATCAATCTGGAGAATCCCGATCCGGACTGCGATCTGGACTATGTGCCGCATGAAGCCCGAGAGGCGGACGTCAGAGTGGCTCTATCAAATTCCTTTGGGCTGGGCGGACAAAATGCTTGCCTCGTTCTAAAGAAAGTTTGATGCGGCAATATATTGATTTGGCGAAGGTCAAGCGAAACGCCCGGCTCGCTCGCATCCTATCCTTCGGCGGATTGGCGTTCATGGGGCTGGGACTCCTGATATCTTTCCGGCCTCCGTATCGCATCGACCTGGTACTCGGCCTATTTTTGGCAGGCATCCTGGCCTCACAGGTCGGATTGCCGATGCGGAATCGCTGGGACCGCCGTCCGCGTATCGACGAGGTCTTGGATGGCGCGCTGAAGGGTCTGGATCAGCGGTTTGCCATTTTTCACTATTCGCTTGGCGCTCGGCATGTTCTGGTCTCTCCTGGCGGGGTCTTTGCCGTGATCCCTCGATTGGAGAATGGCCTGATCCAATACTCCGATGGCTATTGGACTCGCACAACCAACAAATCTGGACTGCTTCGACGCGCCGGAACTCGGAAAATTCGCGGCATCGAGCGGGAAATTGCCGTAGAAGTCGATCGGGCCAGCTCCCGTCTTGACCTGCCCTTTCAAGTACGCCCATTTATCGTATTCCTTCACGCCGGCGCCGAGATGGACGTTCGCGAGAGTCCTGAGCTTGTTACCCACCTCAAGAAACTGAAAACCGCGCTTCGAAAGCTTCCCAAGGCCCAGACCCTGTCGAAACGCCAGATCGAGGAATTAGCCACAGATCGTGGCTATTCCTGACGCAGCGCATCTTTCTTAACCCAAGCCGCCCTCATGCCGACGACAGCTCCATTTTCTACCCAAAAGCCAGCTACCTCATGTGCCAGGAGCATGCTACCTA
>JAZGCZ010000159.1:0-7059 GCA_036477195.1 Anaerolineales bacterium
GCCAGATGGAGTGGTGGTATTGGCTGATTCTGGCGAGCATGTCGCGGAAATCGACGAGCAGCGTGCGGAGAAAGCACGCGTCCGGGCTGAAGAGCTGCTTGCAGAGGGCCCCCCGCCGGATACAGATGAATATCTTGCTATTCAGGCTGCCTTGAGAAGGTCTGAACTCAGGCTATCCACGGCTCGCAAGTACCAGCGAAAGGGGCCTCGCGTGCGTATTGACGGGGGTGGAGAGACCTAGCGCGATGGCATTGCTCGGAAAGGACCTTGGAATTGATCTCGGCACTGTAAACACCCTCGTCAGCGACGGGGGTGAGATCGTTTTACACGAGCCCACGATGGTAGCGGTGGATATCGAGGAGCTCAAGATTGTCGAAGTTGGTCAGGCTGCGCGGGAGATGGACGGCCGCGTGCCGGATATCATCGAAGTGATGCGGCCCATGCGGGAAGGCGTGATCGCCGACTTTGAAGTTACGATGCGCATGCTGCGGATCTTCGTGGAAAAAGTGTGCGGACCGGCTCGGCTGTTCAAGCCACGAGCCATGATCACCGTTCCTTATGGAGTCACCAGCGTAGAGTCTCGAGCCGTGCATGAAGCTGCGCTGCAAGCCGGAAGTCGCGAAGTGCATTTGATCCAGGAGCCGCTTGCTGCCGCCATCGGTGTGGGTCTCCCAATCGCAACCCCCTCGGGCAACCTGGTGGTCATATTGGGTGGTGGCGTCACGCAGGCTGCGGTACTTGCCATGAGCGGCATCGTTGTGGCGGACTCGGTGAGGATCGGCGGGCTCAAGATGGATGAGGCGATCACCAGCTACGTCCGAAAGAAGTATGGGTTGGTTATCAGCCAGCGAACCGCCGAGGAGGCTAAGATTCGCATTGGAGCGGCTGTGCCCCAGGATGAAGAGCGGACCATGGAGATCCAGGGTCAGGATCAGGTTACAGGATTGCCAAGGCCGATCACACTCACCACCAATGAGGTCGTGGAAGCGCTCCAGGAGATCCTCGTGCTGGAGTTGGCAGCGATCAAGAATGTGTTGGAGCGTACCCCGCCCGAGCTGGCCTCCGACATTATTGATCGCGGTATGGTGGTCTGCGGGGGAGGCTCCTTGCTTAGGGGGATCGACAAGTGGCTGACGCGTGAAACTGGTGTGCCGGCCTATCTGGCGGAAGAGCCGGTTGATTCGATCGCAATTGGTTCAAACCGGGGGCTCAGCATGCTTGAACGGCTCAGGAGGAACCTACCAACGGTTTGAGCTTGGTTCTTTCGCCCTGTGCCTCAGTTTGTCCACCGTCTGACTCAAGACCCTGTCCACGCCCGAACTCCATGCGCATAGCCATATTAATGACCCTCGAAAGTTCTTCCACCGTCTGACCTCAGTTCTTCCACCGATTGAACTCACTTCTGCTACTCGATGAGCCCTAGGGAACGTGGTAGGTCATGCGCTGCAAATGTAGAACTGGATCGATATACTGCACGCGTACCGAAGACGGCACGTTAATAGAGGTTGGGGCATAGCAGAGAATTGCGCGAATTCCAGCCTCTACCAGTTGATCGGCAACCTCCTGGGCCTGATCGGAAGGAACGGTTAACATCGCTACCTGAATGTCGGAGGATTGAATTTCACTGCCTATTTCAGAAGCATCCCTGATACTGAACTCTCCTGCCCGCTTGCCAATCTTCTCAGGGTTATTGTCGAAGACTGCATGAATCTTGAACCCCCGGTCGAGGAAGCCGGCATAATTGGCGACTGCTCGGCCCAAGTCGCCGACGCCTACAAGTATCACGTCCCACACTCGATCGACCTTCAAGATCGATTTCAACTGCTCACTTAAATAGCCGATGTTGTAGCCGGTCCCTTGCTTGCCAAACTCTCCGAACTGCGAGAGATCTTTGCGGATTTGAGCCGAAGAAATCCCGAGCCGCTCACCGAGCTCCTGGGAGGAGGTGATTTCTTTTCCTTCAGCCTGCATCTGGGTGAGGGCCCTCAGGTAGAGCGGTAAGCGGCCCACAACGATGTCTGGAACGGGGGAGTTGCGCATTGCAGCCCCTCATATAGAAGCGCGATGAATCTATCATAGCCACATAACATGTGCAAATTGGAGCAATCGGGCAATCTCAGCGTGGTCCTCGAGACGCTTCGGCGGATGAGTATAATCCTTCGGGTTCAGGCCTACCTAAGGTTTCAATCGATGCGGGCAAAAGCCAGGTTTTTAGATGAAGTGCGGATCTTTGTCGCCTCCGGTAGCGGAGGCGACGGAATTGTCCATTTCCGCCGGGAGAAATACGTTCCCCGCGGTGGTCCGGATGGTGGCAACGGGGGGAGGGGCGGCGACGTAATCCTCGCGCTGGCTCAGGAGCTCACCACATTGTCCCGCTTCCGACGCAGGCGTCACTTTAAGGCGAGTTCGGGCGGTCGTGGAGGTCGAAGTAACCGTCAAGGAAAGAGCGCCGACACTCTCATGGTTCCTGTGCCGCCGGGCACGATCATCATGCATGACGAGACCGGTGAGCTTGTGGGGGAACTATTGAACGCCGGAGATCAATTCGTAGTTTGTCGTGGGGGGCGGGGAGGAAAAGGGAATGCTCGTTACGCAACCTCACGCAATCAAGCGCCCAGAATGGCCGAAAAGGGTGAGCCAGGACAGGAAATTTGGCTCCGACTGGAATTGCGCCTGCTGGCCGACGTCGGGATTGTCGGCTTGCCCAATGCTGGGAAGTCCACCTTGCTGGCATCTGTAACTCGTGCGCAGCCAAAAATCGCGGAATATCCATTTACGACCCTAGAGCCAAACCTCGGAGTAGCCGAATTGGATGACGAGATCACGCTTGTCCTGGCAGATATTCCAGGCTTAATAGAAGGCGCACACACGGGAGCGGGTCTTGGCACTGGTTTCCTAAGACATATTTCACGCACGCGAGCCTTGATCCATATGATCGATGGGTCGGCAGAGGATCCAATTGCCGATTACTCGCAGATCAATTCTGAGTTGGCGCTTTTTGACGAAGCGCTTGGCGACAAACCGCAGGTGGTGGCTATCAATAAAATGGATCTGCCTAACGTTGAGCAGACTTGGGTTGAGCTTTCCTCGCAATTTGAAAAGATCGGCGTGACGCCGTTTGCGATCTCGGCCCTGGCTCGTACAGGTTTGAAGGAAGTCCTATTTGAAGCCTACCGCCTTGCTCAAACCGTCAGTGTCCCCGGTCCGACTGAGGATCAGATTCCAGTCTATAGACTCGAACCCGATGGCTCTGAATTCACAATCGGGCGAGATCCAGACGGTTCTTGGCGTGTATCCGGAAAAGGGATTGAACGCGCGGCAGCGATGACCTACTGGGAGTACGAGGAAGCCGTGCGACGGTTTCAGCGCATGCTGGTCCAAATTGGCGTGAATGAGAAATTGCAAGAGGCGGGTATCCGAGCCGGGGATACGGTTCACATTGGGGAATACGAAATGGAGTGGAAGGAATGATCGGAGTATTTGGGGGAACATTCGATCCACCGCACATTGGCCACCTGGTGCTGGCGGACGAGGCGCGGGCCGAGCTGAACCTGAAAAAGGTGCTCTGGGTCGTTACCGGCGAGCCTCCGCACAAACCCGATCGCCCGATCATCGCGGCTGAGCATCGCTTGAGGATGGTCGAGCTTGCAATCCAGCATGACCCGGCTTTCGAGCTCTCGAGGCTAGAGGTCGATCGCCCGGGGCCGCACTACGCAGTAGATACCCTGGCTCAGCTGGCCGCGGAACAGCCTAGTGAGGAACGTGCCTATGTCATGGGCAAAGACTCGCTCCGGGATCTGCCATCGTGGAACTCCCCAGAGAGGTTCGTCGAACTTACGGACGCTATCGTCGTGCTAAACCGCCCCGACGTCGAGGCTGATCTTGAGCTGCTTGATGAGCAGCTTCCCGGGCTGGCCAATAAGGTACGCTTCCTCGGTGTCCCTTTGGTGGACGTAGCTTCCCGCGATATTCGACAAAGGGCAGCTTCGGATAAGCCTTACCGGTATCTGGTCGCGCGCCCCGTAGCCGATTACATTGCTGAGCATAGCCTTTATCTGTGAGCTTGTTTAGTGATCGCCCATTTCGCGCCGCTGCTGCAGGCCACTTTGCAGTTGATTTGATCAACGGTCAGCGGGCTTTGATCCTTGCTACCTGGAGCGGCCCCTTTGGCTTGACCAACGCCTTCATAGGTATCCTCAGCACGGCTTACACGCTGCTTGGATCGACCCTTCAGCCAGTTTTTGGCTTACTGGCGGATCGAATTGGCGCCCGATGGGTAGCAACATTTGGAATACTGTGGATGGCATTTAGTTTCGGCCTGGCAGTGCTGGTT
Source organism: Anaerolineales bacterium (assembly GCA_036477195.1). GTDB lineage: Bacteria > Chloroflexota > Anaerolineae > Anaerolineales > E44-bin32 > JADFRG01. The sequence goes on from JAZGCZ010000159.1 coordinate 4,334, forward strand.
CCCGGGCGCGTGGCTCTTCTGCTGCTTGTACTGACCGCAACGGGATCGGCTGCCTTTCACCCAGCTGGCACAGCGGAAGCAACAGAACGCGCTAAGCAGCACTTTATGACCAGAGTCGCCTATGCGGCCTCCCTATTCTTCCTTTTTGGCCAGATGGGTTTGGCGGTGGGGCCGGCTTTGGGAGGGGTCATCGTCGAGCTACAGGGCGTATCGGGATTGATCGTGTTGTTGTTACTGGTCGTACCGGTTGGCATCTATGCTGGACTACGAATTCCAAGCGGAGGACGCTACTCGGCCTCCGTACGGGAAGCTTTATCTAGCGTAGGCGATTGGCGGGGGTTTGTTCCATTTGGGGTAGTTATCGCTCTGCGATCATGGTCAGCCATGACGATGATCGCCTTTATCCCCAAGTATTACAACGATCTTGGGTATGGTCCTGTCGCATTTGGGATTTTCGCCGCGATGTATATGGGTGGCTCGGCGCTAGGCGGTGTATTTGGTGGTTGGCTCGCGGATCGAGGGGACAAGCGAGTGCTTGTGAGTCGCACAATGATGCTAGCAGGAATCCCTCTCTTAATGATGGCAGCATTCGGCGGGAGCGCCTGGGGATATCTGATTGCCTTCCTTGCGGGCGGGCTGATTGGAATGTCCCACAGCCCGATCGTGGTTCATGCTCAGGGAATGGTGCCTGCCTATGCCGGCGCCGCATCTGGAGCGGTTTTGGGTTTCACATTTGCGAGCGGAGCGATTGGGGTCCTCATCAGCGGTTTCCTCGCCGATCTGTTCGGGTTTGATGTGGTCTTCACTGTGTCAGCTGCCACTGTGACCCTGGGGGGATTGCTGGCCACCTCCGCTCGATCATGGGCGATTCCATCCGCGGAAGTAAAGCCCGCGTAGTCATGCTCTGTTGGCCTCCGACTCCTGATCCTCGGCCACAGGCGCTTCCCAGTCTATCTTCCGCTCTCGGCTTCTCCCGAGTTGGCTTTCGACTTCCGATTCTCATTCATCGACGCTTTCTCCTCCGCCTCTTGGACTCGGTTTTTTCCGATTTAGCTTGAGCCTCCTGACCGTCAGTCTCAGGTCTTGCTGCCTCCGCCTCTAGCTCACGATCCGCCTTTAGCTCACGATCCGCCTCGAGCTCGCGATCCGGCTCTAACTCACGGTCATCTTCTGTGACTTCTTCACCAGTATCCTGCAACTCAGCAGATACTAATTCCTCGCCAGCGCGAGGAGAAGCTTTCTTCAATTGCTCCAATGAAATTCGATTTGAATGGCGGCAGCGCGGACAGTTTGAATCGTAGTGGGTACCGCCCGTCTCCTCAAGCGCCTCGAGTGCGAAGGCGGCCTCCTCTTTCTTGATGGCGAAGCTCCACCCACAGCGGTAACAGCGAATCTGCATTGCAATCCTCCCTCAGGATTCCGATAGGGACACATTCGTTCGCAACGTCCCCAGGCCGATTCCAATCAAGATCAACACCCCTCCAACGAGTCTTATAGTTGTCGGGGTTTCGTCAAGAATAACCAGTGCCAGAATGCCAGAAGCTACGGGTTCTGCCAACAGCACTAAAGAGACTATGGCTGCGGCTACATACCCGAGCGCCCAATTATATGAGGTGTGCGCAACTAATTGAGGAAATATGGCTAGAAGGAGGAGCCACAAATAAGTTTGCGGTTCGAACCCCATAAGGGGTGCTCCCTGGATTAGCGATGCAGTAATAAGTGCAATCGCGGCCGTGCCATATGCGATTCCAATGTATGGGACCAAAGACATCGATTGGCGCACTCGGCGCCCAACGATAATGTAGCCTGCGCCGGCTGCAGCGCCTGCTAAGGCTAATAAATCGCCGCGAATCGCGGTTCCCCGTAAGAGTTCATCTAACGGAAGGCATCCTTCTGCGCCGCACGCATCACTGATCCCCACAATCAGACTACCGACCATGGCAATCAGCAAACCAACCAGGAGATAGCGGCTGATTTGCTCCCCGAGCAGCAATGGGGAAAGTGCGGCGACCATTAATGGCGCGGTTTGAACGAGCACCACTGAGCTTGCTACACTTGTGTACTCCAGAGAGGTAATCCAGGTCCCGAAATGAATCGCCAGAAAAAGGCCCGCAAGCAGCGAAAGGCGGCTCTCGTTTCTGGAAAGCGCCCGAACCTCTCCTCTGTACCGGAATAATAAGATAGGCGAGAGCAGCAGGGCTGCGATTGCTAGCCGATACGCGGAGATGACCAACGAGTTGGCTTCGGATTGCGCAAAACGAATGAAGATTGAAGAGAATGAAGCCGCCAGTACTGCGATCGCTAATACAGCGCCGACCGGTGGCCGCGAAACCGAGTTTTGCATAGCAAGCTTGACATTATACGACTCAGGAGTCTAGAATCTAGAATATGGAGCGGTGACTGGCTTGCAAGAGTCCACAGCCGGTTTCCCGTTTACGCCCAGACCGACCTCAACGGGCTATCGCGCGACGTGGACCCCCGTGGAGGAGATAAAATGGACTCTTGAACTCCCGGAGCTTGGTGGAATGTTGTAACCTGGGCTGAAACCGGTAGGCGATTTCTGCCGGTAGCGGGGTAGATAACTTAAAATACTTGGAGGAACTGAATGACATACATTATCACTAGCCTTTGCTTGCGGGACGGTTCGTGTGTGGATGTATGCCCTGTCGAGTGCATCATTCCCGGAAAACCGGTTGAGCAATGGCCCTGGTTTTACATCGATCCAG
>JAZGCZ010000016.1:0-6239 GCA_036477195.1 Anaerolineales bacterium
AGCAGATTGGCATTGTTGTGTTCACGGCTGTTGATGGCGGTGGCCTGGTCGTAGCACATGCTGGCCCGTATGCCGGGCACCTTATTTGCCGCCATACAAGAGCCGATGCCAGCCCCATCAATCATCACGCCTAGCCATGCGCTCCCATTGACCACCATCTGAGCCACCGCAAGGGCGTAATCGGGATAATCCACTGATTCAGAACTGTCGGTCCCGCAATCCACGGTCTCGTATCCCCATTTAGCAAGGCTACGCTTCAAGCTTTCCTTCAGGTCATAACCGCCGTGGTCTGCACCAATGGCTACCGTCTTCTGAGTCGAAGGAACCCTTGAATTCCGCATTCCTGAGCTTTCTCCAGGGTTCTGCGAATTGTGTGGGCGGTGCGAATTCTGCGTTTTTTGTGGCTCGCGTAGAGTGCGCAGATGGTATGGGCTTTGCGGGCTGCTGGAATTGTGCTGACTGTCCATGCGCAGAACGACGTTGCGCTCCATCGCCACCTGCCGAGCCAATGGAGTGACCAGCGCGCCGGTTGGAATATCGAGCGATCCGTCCCGCTCGACCCTAGCCACATCCGATTCGGTCACCAGCATCCTTGCCTGCGCATCGGTCGAAGGTTGGGATTTGCCGAGCGTGCGATAGACCACTCGGCGCACCATGCGGCGTACTTGATCCTCACGCACTCTTCCCCTCCCCATGACCGGCGATATCTACAATTTCGACCTCAAATCTCGATCGGTCCCCCCGGAACAGGGCATCGAAGTATTCGAGCGGGGTCCCTTCCGGCGTATAGCTCACGCTCTTCAAGCGAATGAGCGGTGAACCGATTTCAATAGCCAGATGCGCGGCCACCTGCTCATCTGCCGCGATGGCCTCGATCCTTCTCCAGCCGCGTCCGATCGTCAGCCCGCACTGTTCATCCAGGAATGCATATAACGATCCGTGCTCGAGGTCGGCCTTGACCACCTCACGGCACATCTCGTACGGGAGGTGGGATGCGACCAGCACAATGGGCTCCTCTTCGACAAATCGGAGGCGAACCAGCTTCACCACTGGAGCCATCGGCTCGAGCTCGAGATTCGTCGCTACGTCGGAATCGGCCGGCTCTAAGATTTGCTCAAGTACTTGATTCATCACAGGCACGCCGCGCTCAGCCATATCGTGGTAGAAGCCTTCCAGCGACTGAACCAAGCTGCGGCTGCTGATCTTCGGCTGTCTCACAAAGGTGCCTTTGCCCTTTTGGCGCACGACCAGCCCCTCGTAAGTCATCTCATTCAGCGCCTGACGAACCACCGTCCGGCTCACTCCGTAAGACTTACCAAGCTCAGACTCGCTGGGAATGAGATCTCCGGGACCCCAATCACCCTGCTCAATGCCCTCAGTGAGAGCTACTTTCAATTGCAGGTAGTACGGGACGTGCGAACCCCGGTCGATGTTTGCTTCAGCAGGCAAAATACACCTTTCCTAACATCATTACTTATATGTAATCCTAGGATTACATATCATATCGTACAGGTATCTGGGTCGGATGTCAACTACCTAGTTTCGGGCAGGTACGGAAACAGGTTAGTTGGAAAGGGGGATCGCCATTTGGCAGCACCGCGAGCCGTGCATTAATCTACTACGCGAGCGCCTCCACCTTTGCAAGCCACTTCACCCAGAACCAGCCACGCCGAGAGGGGACCACCGCGCGCAGCGGATAGCCGTGGCGATGCTCCAGAGGCTGGTCCCCCACGTGCGTCGCAAGGAGTATTTCATTCAGCTCGCCGGCACCATAAATATGGAAATAACCCTCTGCGGCCTGAAGCCGTACTAGAGTCGGCGATCGTTTTTGCCCCGACAGCTGGAGCAGATCGCTGAGCGCGATCCCGCTCCACTCCTGGGTCGTAAACCAACCGACCGTACAGTCCAAGGTGGCCGTGACCGTCGTGCTTTTCATGGTCAGCAGTTCATCGTAGGAAAACCGCACGGCGTCGGTGCCCCTCCCTTTGACTTCGAGTCGCCAGCCAGCGAGATCGATCAGTTGAGCTCCATCTCGTACCATGGCCGTAACCGGAAAGTCGTTACCAGAAAAGGATCCCTCTTCGCGCGATCCCGTCCATCGGCGAGGGGAAAGCGCTCTTACCTGCGCCAGCACCTCCGCTCCCCACCAGCCGACAACCGCGATCCCGGCGACACCCGCGGTCCAGATGAAACCTCTCCGGCTGATGAAGTCCTGCCGCTTCGGTCGCGGCCATTTCCTCCAGCTGTGCAATGCGAAGACGGGAAGCAGAGCCAGACCCAACATCCAGTGCCAGGAGATGGTGGTGTCGCGGAAGCCGAAGAGGGTCATGAATTCCGGGCCGGCGCGCCACATCCAGAAGAGGCCCATCCCACCAACAATCACAATGAGCAAGGTAAGCAAGAGCGAGGCCGCAATCCCGACACTCCGATCAAATGCAGGGCTCGGCCCCCTGCGGAGTGAACGGGTCGAGATCATGGCCTTCCATGGCACCAGCACCAAAAGCGCCCAACCCGCCCATCGGTGAAGCTCAAAAGCCCAACCCTGCAAAGAGAAGACCAGGCCGTACAGCCCGGTCAGGGTCAGGAATGTGATCAGCGCCAAAATTGCGGTGTTAGTAAATCTCAGGATCACAATGATCTCACTCTAGGGTTGGAGCGACCGCCAGAGGTTGGTAAAGCCGGCATCGGTCAAGAGGCCCAACTCCCACATTCGAGCGTCTTGAACCCGCACTTCTAGCAAACCCACAGTTTCCCCGCTCTCATTCAGAGTCACCACCACCACCCGATTGATCTCGGGTATGACCGTTCGGGCCGCAATGAGCGACGAAGCGAAAGTAACCAGGGTTTGCTGAGAAAGGAATTCGCTCGAGCCAGGTTGACCGATGCCGGTGTGTCCCACGAACATGAGCAGCTCACCATTTTCACCTGCGCGGGATTCGGCCTGCGCATCGATCCCCATAATCCCCAGCCCTTGAACCAGAGTGTCCAGCGCCTGCCGCCCCACATGTTGGCCTCGCTGAAGGATTTCGGGCGGTATCGCCGCGCCTTCAAATCCCGAGTCGAGCCGACATTGGGCCAGGTACTGTCGTGCTGCGATCATTGCTGAATCCAGCCGAATTGCCTCCTGAAGATGAGGCACGGCGGAGGGACAGTCTCCTATGCCTAAGTGGGAAAGCGCGACCCCGAAGGAAGCCTGCGCCAGCTCTCGGGCTATGGCTCCGTGTTCAAGATAAGTCTCCCGCGCCCGCTCGAATCGCGCCGCTGCCTCGCCGTAGTTGGTCCCTGCGCTCAGATATGCGAAGCCTGCCGCCAGGTCGTGCGATGCATCTTGAGGATCCATGGCGGCCGCTCGATCATACTGTGCGATAGAACGATCTAAGTCGCCTTCCGCTGCGTAGAGTCGCGCGAGCCAGGCTACGTACTGATCATCATCTGGATCGATATCTATCGCGGTCTCAAATTCGCGCTCTGCTTCCTCCAAGTTCCCCTGATCCAAAAACATACGACCCAATAGAATGTGATGGTCGCCTTGATACGGTTCCAACTCAATCGCGATCTGATATTGCTGTTCAGCTTCGACCCACATTTGCATGCAGGCGTAGGCAAACCCCAATCCCGCATGGCTGCTGCCGGACCGGGGATGGATCTCGACTGCTCTTTCGAACTGCGGTGCAGCTCGATCACACTCCCCAATACTGTAGTAGGTGTAGCCAAGTCCCACGAACCCTGTTTCATCTCCGGGATCGGCCAGGATCGCGGCCTGACGTGCTCGAATGGCTTCGTCGTACCGCGCGGCATCGAGGAATACTCCTCCCAGGCAGTTGTATCCATCCGGTGCGTTGGGGGCGAGCTCAAGGATGCGTTCGCAGTATGCGACGGCTTCCGCAAGTTTGCCCTGCCCACTGTTTAGCCCGGCCAGAAACAACAGAGTAATGTAGTCGTCAGGGGCAATCGCTTCCGCCTTGGCAAGCCAATCCGCCGCCGCAAAGTCGTCGCCAGCGTCATACAGGTAGTGGGCCGCCAAAGAGGTGCTCCGGTGGACAAACTCAGGCTCGAGCGAGTGGGCTTTTTCGTATTCTCTCAGCGCATCCTCGCTGCGCCCCATAAAGCCGTATACATAAGCGAGGTTTCTGTGGGCTTCGGCGTTGGAAGGATCGATCCTCACGGCCTCTTCCCCCGCCTTCTGGGCCGCATCGTACATTCTGAGGTCGGCGAGCACTTCGGCCAGAAAGCTCTGGACGTTTGCATTATCAGGATTGAGACGCTCCGCCCGCTGCGCAGCTTCAAGTGCCTCATCGAACTGCCCATTCCAGTCCAATGCGCGCGCCAAGTAGGCCCAGGCCTCACCCGAATCCGGTTGCAGTTCGGTAGCCAGGCGTGCCTCTTCTACGGCCTGCTTCTGTTCTGCGGGATTGAAAAGGAGCGCATAAGCTCGATGGCTGTAGGCAGGGGAGTATTCGGGGGCTTCTTCTATCGCTTGTTGATAGGCCTCGTGGGCGCCGGCGAAGTCGCTCTCAGCAAGCCGCGCATCTCCCTCTTGCACCAGCCTTGCCGCACGTGATCCAAGTTGAGGGAGGATTGGGTTCGCTTCCGCGCAGGCAGCCAGTATTAGTGCCAACGCGAACCCCACCCATAACCTTCTGGATGACATGGACTGACGATTATATCTAGATCGTTCCCGTTCTTGTGATGCTACCTATCCCACCCAAGAGACCCGCCCTGTAAGCCGGTTGTAAGCGGTCCGAACGCCGCCACAACCTATACTGAGGCGTAAAGCCGAGACCGAGAAAAGGGGCGAGGAGTACCCTCGATCATGATTAATATCACGCGGGAGGAGCGATATTGGCTGCTGCGGAACTTTGCGCTCGGCTTGATTGATCATCTTGGCGCGATCTATCCTCCGATCTGGGTGGAGAACCTCCTTAAGCACCCTCCCTCCGTCTATACGAACCTGTTTACTAAAGTGCGAGCCCCCAGCGGAAACTGGAGCCCGACGTACGATCGCCCGATGTACAAAGATGGTAAGCCTACGCGACCCGGCGAGCTCCCCATTGACGAGCATCGTTACGCCATCGCCCGCGAGATCTTGATCGCGCTGGGCGGCACTCGGCACGGGCGTGAGATGGGCCTTCCCGAAGTGCTCCTAACCCACCTGGAAGATTCCCAGGACTACTTTGCGCGGGTGCTCCTTGCGCCAGACCCGCTAATTTCGTCGTACCGGCGCCAGGGCAAAGACATTCGCGGCTTCGCGGAAACTTTCCTCATTCCCACCCGGATCGCCAGTGAGCGATGGGAGGATCCAATCTTCAACTAGTCATAGCAGGTCCTGTCGACTCGGCCCGCACCGCGGGCCTTTTTTTTATGAGGGGTAGAATTGAATCCCGCTCAGGTTGGGATTTATCTCAAGGAGGAATACGATGGCAACCAATCTCACTGTCAAGATGGAGGATCGCCCGGGCGGTTTGGCTCAGCTTGGCGAAACTCTGGGTGCATCCGACGTAAATATCAATGGCGGATGCGCCGTAACTTCTGGGGGCGATGGATGGGTCCATATCCTGGTCGACGATGCGGCCGCTGCCCGCGCGGCATTGGAGGGAGCCGGGATGTCCGTCTCCAGTGAGCGGGAGGTTGTGGTGGTCGACACCGAAGATCAACCCGGGAGTTTAGGAGCGACCGCCCGTAAGTTTGCGGAGGCGGGGGTCAACATCGAGCTGTTCTATGTCTCGACCGACATGAAGCTGGTATTTGTCGTCGACGACGCCGAAAAGGCTCGCAACGCGATTTAGCTTCCAAACCAACCACAGTATGGTGCCCCTTGCCGCACTTTGGCAGGGGGTTTCCCTTAATTCATGTGGGCTACGGGGATTCGGCCAGAAGCTGGATTCCCGTACGGGATGAACAGACCTGCATTGGTGTTGCTGGTATGCGGGGAAATTGCTAGCAGCGCGCTCGATGAATTAGGAAGAGGGGGTTTTTTGCTCTCTGCGCCAGGGCGCCGTGATGCCCCAAGAAAGATTATTATCCGGCTCGGTCAGTTCAGTCGTCTCGCTAGGCTCGTTTGGTTCCTCGCCTGTGAGCGTCCGGCGAAGGGCCATCACACGGCCTCTTTCGTCCGTGCCAATGGGCTCCCAACCGTCCGATAAGAGCGATTCCAGTACCCGATTGTGAAGCTGTCGAGCAGCCTCCTCGAGCTCCTGTTCAGACACCTTTTTGTCTTTTTGCCACTCGAATTCGCTAGA
>JAZGCZ010000160.1:0-5381 GCA_036477195.1 Anaerolineales bacterium
ATACTTATGTGAAGGGATCCGCGCCCTGAAGTAGTCCCTCATCACATGTCAAGAGCTTGCGCGAGGAAAGGGTGCGATGGCCGACCGCACCAACCAGGAGATCAAGCGACAACTGGCAAGGAGTGGAGTCGCAGGAACAGCAATCCATATGGGCCCATTGCAGAAACGGGGTACCGACACGCTGCTGATCACATCGCTCGTCCTCGCGACCATGCTCCTGGCGGCCTGCGCCAGGCCTGTCTCGCAGCCCACCGCGCCACCGCAGGTGGCTAGGAACTTGTCACCAACTGCAACCGTCGTTCCTGAAGCGACTCTACCGGCAACGGTACCTCCGTCCGCTACGCCATCGCGATCACCTTCCGCGACCCAAGGCCCTGTGGTGATCGCAGCCGACAACGCGGCAGAGATCGTCGCGATACACACCCTCGAGGGCCATGCGGCTGATGTGAACAGTGTGGCTTTCTCGCCCGATGGTTCCCTGGTGGCCTCGGGATCCGCCGATGGCACGGTGCGAGTGTGGAAGACCGACGATGGTAGCCTACTCCATGTGCTGGAAGGGCATAGTGACGATGTGCGGAGTGTTGCCTTTGCTCCGGAGGGAGACCGGCTGGCATCGGCCTCCGAAGACGGAACCATCCGCATCTGGAGCGTCAGTGATGGATCCCTAACAAAGACCATCAATGGCCTGATCGAGAGAGTGTTCCGTGTGATCTTCTCTCCCGACGGCTCTCTAATAGCAATAGCTGGAAACCGATGCTTCCTGGAGCTGAGGGATGCTCAGAGTGGAATCCTGCAGCGGACGCTGCGGCAGCCGGGGTGCACTACGGGCGGTGGCGGTTGGGCGACCAATTGGGGCCTGGCTTTTTCGCCGGACGGATCCGTGCTGGCGGCGGGGGAAGGCCGCCCTTGCTGTGGCGGGAGCGTGCGACTCTGGGACCCCGCCGTTTATGCTTCGCCGAGCAGGTTGCCAGGTTCTGGCCCTTATGTCCAGGATCTAGCCTTCTCGCCAGACGGCACGCTGCTGGCATTTGTGTCTGTTAGCGCCAACATCAGCCTTCGACAGGTGGACGGCGGCGAAGAGTTGCTGAAATTCGTAGGTCACATCTACCCCGTAAACAGTGTCAACTTCTCCCCCGATGGCGCGCTGTTTGCATCGGGTTCGAACGATCGGACCGTGCGGCTCTGGAATGTCGATGGTGGCAGCCTGATCCAAACCCTCGAAGGGCATACAGACTTCGTGAGCAGCGTGGCGTTCTCACCCGATGGAAGCATGATAGCCTCCGGCTCCGAAGATGACACGGTCATCCTATGGGGGCGCTCTCGACCCTAGGAACGGAGGCTCACCCGACCATCTCGTTGCCCAAATCCGACGGCCAACAGAGGCGCCCTATCCCCAGTCGAGCTTCTCGATCCTGAGGCCAATTCACCTCTGGCCGGACACCGCTGGCCGCCTCAGGACCTGAACTGGTGGTTCGGAACTCTGCTCTTGCTCATAGTAATCCTAATGGGAGCCACCGGCTATCTGCTTCGGTGGGACATCAAAGCCTTCGCCTTGATGGATTTAATCGTGAGCAATTTCTCAGATATTCCGCTCCTGGGACAGGCCGAAATGGCCGCCCTGCTTGGCGGAAGCGACCTGGAGACAGTGCCTTTGTATCGAGGCCCCGCGTTCCACGTCTGGATAATCCCCCTGTTTCTTGGCTCAACGCTTACTCTTCACCTGCTTGTTGCCTGGCGACAGGGATTACCGATTCTGTGGCTTTCTCGGTAGTCCGCGGCAGCGACTTGTTGTTCAGCAATTAGGTGTTGAGAATCAGTATTCCGGTGCGTTGAACCAAGAAACCAGTAATGAGAAACACTCTTCCCGTTACCGTTTTTGAGGATAACTTGAAGCCGCAAAAACAAACCCGATGTGAAATTCCAGCTAGCAGCGCTTAAGCAGAGAAAGCGCCCGTCTCCGATTTGAACCGGAGAGGGGCGCTTGTGTCATCCATCAAGCCCGAGCGTGGGGAGAGGGGCTACTTGCGTAGGGCCCCAGCGCGGTGGCTGATATCCGCTGGGTGCCTGCGGTGGGCTCGAGGGATCGTATCCCAGCGCGTTGGATAGGGTCACCTGGTAGCGGGCGAACAGATCTGCGTCCTCCACCATCTGGCCGTCTCCCGCCAAGGCCGCTACTCTGCGAAGGTCTTGCTCCATGGCTTGTGCCATGTAGAAGGCCGACTCATAGCGAGCGTTATTGAACAGGTCATCGATGGCGATCAGCGCCTCCGCTGAACTGACGATCGTGGCATTGCGGAGCACTTCGATATCCGCTAGAGGATCATAACGCGACACATCTGCGGTATGTATACCAACCATCTGAGTGGCCTCGCGAGGTCGCTGGGCGAACACGTCGAAATAACTCAAGGTGATTTGAGCCAAGGGCCGGCTGCCGATGGCTCCCGCGCCTGCTTGAACCTGCACCATCAGCACCTGACTGTCCCCGGCGCCCATGTCCTGCAGGACGACCTGCGCACCGGCGGCGGGCGGGCTCCCCTCGAAGCCTGTAACCATCTGCAGTTTAACTCCGGGTTCGGGCAAGATGCTGATGCGAACGTCATTGGCCACCCGTTGGACCAAGCCTTCGACCTCTTGACGAAACACCTTGTCCATCTCCTGGGCCGAGTCGACGAAGTGGTAGGCCCCACGCCCCTGCTGGGCGAGCGTGGTGAGCAACTGGTCATTGAAGTCCAGGCCAAGCCCGATCGTGGAGAGATAGATCCCTCTCTCGTTGTAACTCAGAGCCTCCCTGGCAATCCTCCCGGCGTCGGTAACGCCCCTGTTAGCGATGCCGTCCGTCAGCAAGATCACTCGGTTGTTTCGCCGGATGTCGAAGTTGCGCTCCACTTCTTGCAGGCCGAGCATCAGACCTGCGTGCAGATTGGTGCTGCCGCCTGGCCATAGGCTTTCGACCGTGTCTCTGATCCATCCTCCATCTCCAACCAGTTGCGATTGCCACAGCAAGTGTGCAGTGTCGTCGTAGGTCACCAGTGCGACCTGATCCTCGGGCCGCAGGCTTCCAAGAAACACCATGAGCGACTGCTTCAGATAGGGCATCTTGTCTGGCGCATCCATCGAGCCGCTGGTGTCGAGCACCAGTGCCAGGTTGAGCGGGGTGCGCTCCACCTTCTCGGCTGCTCGCGCCTGCAGGCCGATCTGTAGCCAGACGGGCCCGCCGTTGATTGGAATCTCGGGGTTGCCAAGTCGCACGTCCAGGCCCAGCGGCTCATTGGTGGGGTTCGGAAAACGCTGCTCATAGTAGTTCAGGTACTCATGCACTCGGATGTTCTCCGCCGACACAATCGCTCCGCGGTTGATCGCCGCCCGGCTGTAGGCCTTGGAGGCATCCTGCGCGGAGGCGCAGGCGGTCACCGCTGTAGCGACGAGCACTAGCAGGAGAGAGGTAAACCTTCGTTGGGTCATGTCAGGATCCTTTCGGATAGGGACCGGATGTCCGTATCCCATCCTGACCGGAGGCCCGTACACTTCAAGAACCAGCTGTGTTACATTCGATGCAACAGGCCCCGTGAAACCCTTCGGAGAGCTGCTTTCCCACTACATCAACCGAGCAGGCATTAGCGACGCGGAGCTCGCACGTAGGCTCGGCGTCAGCCGCCAGACCGTTTTTCGATGGCGGGAGGGCCTCACCGATCGCCCCCGTCATCGCGATGACGTCGCGGACATCGCCAACACGCTGCGACTTGCGTCCGATGAGCGTGATGAACTGCTGCTGGCGGCAGGCTTCTCCCCGGAAAGTCCAGTCTCAGATCCACAGGCAGAAAGTCCCCCCGATCTCCTAGAGGAGACCCGGCGCGGGATCCTGGCGTTGAGAAAACGATGGGTGATCGCTCTTGTGGGCGCGAGCCTGATCCTTATAACGTCCCTTGCAGTTTGGAAGGAAGGTACGGATCGTTTGCTCTCAGGATCAACCGCTGGTTCGACCCTGGCACCCGCCGCCCCGGGTGAAACGCTCATACTGATCAGCCCTTTTGTTAGCTATGGCGGCGAGCAAGCCGGATTCAACGTCGCGGGCCGTTTGCAGGAAACACTAGCCAATGAGTTCGCGGCCTCGGCCTTAGAGGGGATTCGGGTCGAAGTCGTGCAAGATTCCGTTGTTCATGAGTCTGCGGCGCAGGAATTGGCAGAACAGTATGGTGCACAGTTGATCGTTTGGGGCGAGTACGATAGCGGACGCGTGATTGCCCTCGTGACGCCGCTCGGCGAAGGCGAGCTCACTGCAACCCAGGAGCGTCGCTGGCTCCTTTCCACTTCGGGCGAGCTGCTCCCGACCATCAACTCCAACTTGCCGGATGAGGTGCGTTGGCTGGCTCTCTACATTTTGGGGCAGACCCATTTGCGGGCGGGGCGTCTGGACGATGCTCAGGCTTCGTTGGAACGCGCCCTCGCCATTCCACCTGAAGCGCCGATCGCCCTCGGCGGTGTGTACTTCCATCTTGGGCTCTTGGAAAGCCGGCGAGCAGTACCCGACTTGAACAAGGTCGTGGCCTACTATACGGAGACTCTTCAACTGCAGCCGGGGCATGTCTCCGCTCTAAATAATCGGGCCATAGCCTACCTCGAGCGCGACTCGGCGGGCGACGTTGAGCGGGCGGAGGCCGACCTGCGATCCGCAGTGGATCTCGCGCCACTTGACCCGGTGTACCTAACCAATCTCGCTCTGACGTTGGCTCGAATGGGACCCGATCATCTGGAAGAAGCCCTGGATGTGCTCGAGCGGGCTGAGAAGCAGGTACCCGAATCTGCGAATATTCAGAATTCGCTATGTTGGTTCTATTCTCTGGGCGGAATGGCCGAGCTAGCGTTGTCTCACTGTGACCGCGCGGTGGAACTGGATCCCTCTGGATACAGTAACGATAGTCGCGGATTGGCGTTGGCGTTGCTCGGCCGATTCGAAGAGGCGGTAGAGGAGTTTCAGTTTTTCTTAGATCGGCTGAAGGTGGACGACCGTGCGGCCTACGATCGGTTCTCCCCCTCTCGCCGGGAGTGGATTGCTAGTCTGCAAGCGGAGCGGAATCCCTTTGACGAAATCACCCGTCAAGAGCTGTTGAGCAAGTGAGCCCCTGAAGCTGCTGGATCCTGCTCCACTCGCCTTCCGTCAATTTCATTACACTTAATCCAGATTTAGCCGCAAAAACAAAGGCAACCTGAGTGTGCTATTCCAGGTTACCGGGGGTCTTGATTCTTGATTTTTTCCGACTCTTGGTTCCGCGTCCTTCGGGAAACGAGAGATTGAGCCTTCGTCAGGGGCACTTCCAATAACACTTCTGCTCTGAGTTTTTGGTTATAGGTGCTGGTTGCTATCTTGAAGGTGCCTCGTACAC
>JAZGCZ010000161.1:0-4105 GCA_036477195.1 Anaerolineales bacterium
ACGTTTTCGACCTTTGCGGCGGGCGGTCCGTTCTGGGACCATGCCAGAACTTCCTCGATGTTTGCCTTCTCACCTTCGAAGACGGCCTCCACCCTACCGTCCTGGAGGTTTCGAACCCAGCCTCGCAGGCCATGCTTGAGCGCCTCATGGTACATGTAATAGCGAAAACTAACCCCCTGCACGCTTCCAGAGATATAGGCGTGTGCTCGGCTATCAGCCATCCCCGTTCCCTCCTGCCAACGCTCTCACAGATCTTACGGGATGATGATCCCCGCACTCTCAGCTAATATTAAGATCGGGCCCGGCAGCACACCGAGAAGAAACGTGGCTAGAGCTGTTAACCCCACGGTGCGATTGAGCCAACCCTCGGATCGAGATTCAGGTTCTCCGGCGCGCATGTACATCATGATCACTACCCGCAAGTAGTAGTAGGCAGATACGAGCGAGGTCACAACGCCTACAATCGCCAAACCGATCAGTCCGGCGTCAATCGTCACGCTGAAGATCAGGAATTTGCCGATAAATCCTACCGTCGGTGGGACTCCGATAAGCGAAATCATGAATATTGTCATCGCGAGTGCAAGCGCCGGACGGCGCCGCCCCAGGCCTGCGTAGTCTTCGATCAGCAATCCGCGGCCTCCCGATCGCTCCATCGCCAAGACCACCGCCCAGGCTCCCAAGTTTGAGAATAGGTAGGCGAATAGGTAGAACAAGGCCGCGCTTACTGCCGCATCCGCGACGTTGGCATCGGAGGCTGCCGCCAGCGCCATCAAGATGTAGCCGGCATGTGCGATGCTTGAGTACGCTAGCATGCGCTTGATATTCGTCTGGGCGATCGCAGCGACATTTCCCCAGATCATTGTGGCAGCAGAGATGGCAACTACCACCGGGCCCCACGCCTGAGCAAGTCCTGGCAGCGCCGCAATGAAGATCCTTAGGAGAGCCGCAAAGCCCGCCACCTTCGCTCCTACAGACATGAAAGCCACCGCAGCTGAGGGAGCGCCCTGATAGACATCTGGCGTCCACATATGAAACGGAACAGCCGCGACCTTGAACCCTAAACCGACCAGCAGCATGGGCACCGCGATGATCAGCAAGGTCGGGTCGGCCAGGTTCCCACCAATAGATTGTGCAACGCCGGCCATATTTGTGGTTCCTGTTGCCCCGAATATGAGTGCGATTCCATATACCAGAAATGCGGAAGAGAAGGCACCCAGGATGAAGTACTTCATAGCTGCTTCTTCCGAGCTCTTCTCTGGGCGTGCGAACCCTGACAGGATATACAGCGGAATGGAGAGCAACTCGATGGCCAGAAAGACCAGTATGAGATCTCCCGCCAGGCTCATCAGCTGCATGCCTGCCACTGTAAAGAGCATCAGCGCGTAGTATTCACCGCGCTCCATGTCCATCCGGCGCAGATAGTCGTACGCGACTGCTATCCCAAGCAAAGCCGCGGCCAATATTACGATCTGCAAGAAATCGGAGAAGCTGTCGGCCACGATCATTCCATCGAAGGCGACCTGATCACTTCCGAATCGAGCGATCACCACTGCCAGCGCAAGGGTCAGCCCAGCCGCGGCCAGAACCGCGATCGTGCCCTTGTTGGATATAAAGAGATCGAACATCAGAACCAAAATCGCCCACGCGGAGATGATCAGAAAAGGAAGCGCGGGAAGCAGATCGGCAGCGCTCATGGCATCGCTATGGCTGCTGTGTGCACCAGCTCCACCAGTTTCTCAACGGAAGCCTCGGTCAGCCCAAAGAAGGGCCTTGGATATAGCCCAATCCAGAAGATGAAGATCAGAATTGGCACCAACATCAGTAGCTCGCGCCTGCTCACGTCTGGAAGACGCTTGTTCTTCTCATTGTCCAGGGGGCCAAGGAAGAGCTTCTGGAACATGTAAAGCATATAGACCGCAGCCAGGATCACACCCGTGGCGGCAAATACCGTGAACCACTCGGAGCCAATCGCGGTGGAGCCCCAAGATCCAACCAGGATCGTGAACTCACCCACGAATCCGTTGAGGCCGGGCAAGCCCATTGAGGAGAGAGCAACAATCAGCGTAAGGCCGGCATAGACCGGCATGACCTTCCAGAGTCCTCCGAAGGCATCCATCTCCCGCGTGTGTCGTCTTTCGTAGATGATTCCGACAATTAGGAAGAGGGCGCCCGTGCTCAATCCGTGATTGATCATCTGCAAGATGCCGCCCTGCAATCCCTGCAGGTTCAACGCAAACAGCCCAAGCATGACAAAACCTAGATGGCTCACTGAGGAGTAAGCCACCAGCTTCTTGATATCTTTCTGCGCAAAAGAGACCGCCGCGCCATAAATGATCCCGATCACGGCAAGGAGCGCGATCCACGGCGCCAGTCGGATGGAAGCATCCGGAAACATTCCAAGGTTAAAACGCAGGAATCCATAAGTACCCATCTTTAGAAGCACGCCCGCCAAGATCACGGATCCTGCGGTCGGAGCCTCCACGTGTGCATCCGGCAACCAGGAATGCAGCGGCCACATCGGCACTTTGATGGCAAACGCAGCTGCGAAGGCCAGGAACAACCAGAACTGCAGGTTGGCAGGAATCGCCTGCGCTTCGATCAAATCCGGGACCGAGAACGTTCCAGCATCCAATCCGAGCCAGATAATGGCCAGCAGCATGAAAATCGAACCCGCCATGGTATAGAGGAAGAACTTGATGGCGGCATACATTCGACGCTCGCCACCCCAAACACCGATTAGGAAATACATCGGTACCAGCGTGAATTCCCAGAAGATGTAGAAGAGAAACAGGTCCATGCCGAGGAAAACACCCACCATCCCAATTTCCAGCAACAGGAAGAAGATCATGAATTCCCGCACGCGATCCTTGATGGCGGTCCAGGTGGAGATAAGGGAGAGAACCGTCAGGAAAGTTGTAAGCAGAACCAGGAGCACGCTAAGCCCGTCTACGCCGAGGAAGTACTCAATGCGCAGGTCGCCAATGCTGAACCACAGCATTCGAACGACCATTTGAAGATCAGGGTCACCAGGGTCGAATCCCGCCAGCATCACCAGGGAGAGCGCGAAGGTAATAATCGACGTGATTAGCGCCGTCCAGCGTATCCACTTCTCCTCGCGTAGGAAAAGCAGGATGACCACCCCAACGAGCGGAAAAAATGTTACGACAGTGAGTATCCAAGCTTCCATATATTTTCCTGATCCCTAACGCAGCAACAGGTAGCTCACCACAAGCACCAGTCCAATAAGCACTGCGATGGCATAGTTGCGCACATAACCAGTCTGCAGTGTTCCCAGCCCGCCGGCACCTCTGCGCGTTAGCGCTCCCAGGCCATCGAAACCGCGATCAATTAAGCGAAGATCAAATATGTTCGCCAGCCAATTCGTGCCTCTCACAAAGCTCCGGGTAATCACAATATCGTGTACCCAATCGTGCAGGAACCTCTCGTCTACCACTTCGGCCAGCCAGTGTGAGAGCGAGATATATCGTCTGACGATCAACCAGTCATAGAATTCATCAACCCACCATCGAGAACTGATTGCCGTCCATACCGGACCGAGCTTAGATTGCAGCGGGTCCTCCGCGCCGGACTTTGCCGGCCGACGGCCGTAAACGAGCCAGGCTAGCCCAATCGAAATCAAAGCCGAAATCGTGGTGAAAATTGCAATCCCGACTAAGAACTCCGGTTCATGAATTCCTTCGAGGGTGTCTTCGAGAAAGTGCGTGAGCGGAAGCAGGCCAGGCCCATTGATGAGACCGCCGCCTATAGACAGAATTGCCAGCACCACAAGCGGAGCCACCATGATGCTCGGGCTTTCCACCGCTGCTTGAGCGGCCTTTGAACGCGGCTTTCCGAAGAAGACCATCAGAATTTGGCGGGCCATGTAGAAGGCGGTCAGGAAAGCAGAGGTCACAAGCACCCAAAAGACTACGGGGCTCACTAAGGAGGCGTCGGCAAGGATTTCGTCCTTCGAGAAGAAGCCGGCCAGCGGCGGAATGCCCACCAGCGCCAGCGCGCCGATGAGATACACCCAGAAGGTAGCCTTCATCCGTGTTCGCAAGCCGCCCATCACGCGCATGTCGTTCGGATTGAAATCATCATCGTG
>JAZGCZ010000162.1:0-12747 GCA_036477195.1 Anaerolineales bacterium
GCGAGTTCCCATCCTTCAGGCTTATCTTCGTGGTCTGAAAATGCCGCACGAAATCATTATTGCGGATGATGGGAGTAGGGATGCGGATGACACGCAAAAGGTCGTTAAGGCATTAGGCTGTGTTTACGTAGTAAATCCTTCTAATATGGGCAAGGGTGCGGCTTTGCGCCTGGGCATGAGTAAGGCGCGGGGAAGGTTTCGCATTTACACAGACGCGGATGTCCCATACGAAATGGATGCCATTGAGCGCTTTGTTTGGTATTTAGACTACAAGGAATTCCATATGGTAGCGGGTGATAGGACTCTGGAAGGATCCACGTATTTTGAACATGTTCCCTCAGTTAGAAGTGCAGGGAGTCGGCTAATGAGCTTTTTGGTAGGGCGGTTTTTTGCAAGCGGATGGTTCGATACACAATGTGGAATCAAAGGATTTCGCGATTATGTTGCGGATGACCTGTTCGGGGTTAGCAAAATCAACCGATTCGCCATTGACGTTGAGCTTTTATATCTCGCACTTAAGAGAAATTACGATATTAAGCGCCTCCCAGTAAATCTCGATTTTCAAGGCAAATCAAGCGTTCGGCCCATCCGAGACGGGCTGCAAATATTGATCGATATTGCTCGAATTCGCAAGAATCAAATGTTGGGCAGTTACCGGCCTCAGGGAGAAGTCTTGCGGGTTATTGATTCATATGCTGAAAGGAAGGTCAAGTAATGCTGTCCTGCGCCGTGGAAAATTCCTACCCATTGAGCGTGGCATCCCCCAGACTCAACACGTAGTAGGAGCGAGGGTATTTTTCGCCCTTCAGATGGACAAAATCCGTGGCCACGTAACCCGCCTCGAATGCGCCTTCAAAGATCGATCGCGTGAGCATTCGCCACTCATTCGCCAGCCCCATATCGCGCCGCTTGACTTCCAGAAAGTCGGGAGGTATTTCCACCATGACCAGGTTCCCGCGGGGTGTTTCGGTTATCTCGCCCGGTCGCGGCAAATCGTCATCTGCTAGTCCCGCTGAATTAAGTTTCTGCGCGCCAGCGGACAGATAATTCGCTAAATCAAGAGGCGGTCGTGATCCTTCAAGGCGTGATTCCACTCGATTGGACGTGAGCCACCAGTCAACCTGAAGTCGGTCGGACGGCAGCCCCTGATTAAGACTATCCCGCATTTCGCCATAGACTTCGCGCTTATAGGTCCTGCAAACGGCTCCCAACCGATGGAGATTAAGGTAGGCGTTCACACTCATCAGGGGATCAAAGGTCCAGGTCGCCAGCCGGATCCCTTGCCCGACAAGCGCCCCGCGCTGTGCGCGTTTCAGTGCGACCGCCAGACCCTGACCCCTGTATTTCGGATGCACACCCACCTGATGGGAGCAGTGCTTGAGACGCGCCATGGCGACTCGATCTGGACTCTCCTGATCGGTGCCCAAGAATCCCATTACATACCCAACCAGCTCGTCGCCCTTCATCGCCCCTAGAACTAAACCTCCGTTTGATGCAACCGTGAGCAGCAGGTGCGCGGGCACGATGTCGGTCTCGCTCCCAGGCCATACGGCTCGCTGTAGACCCTCCGCCTGCTCCATCTCTTGGGCGCTTGAAAGTGGCTTAATGATGACGTTATCCATTTCCGTTATATACGTCCAAACTGCCGTCCCATAAATTCCACGATCCAATTGCGCCCTCCCAAGTAGCGTAATTGGTCGATCATCATGGAGGGTTTCAAACCGAAGATCGTAGGCAATGCGTCCAGGCTTGCGGTACGGCTGGAAGCCAAATAGTCGAACCAGAATGTGGTCAGAGGTGGGTTTGGCAGGGCGCGCTGGAGAAGCCATGTTACCCCGCGCAGGTAGAGTGGGGAAGCATTCACTAGCCATCGGCGACTCCCGGCCGCGTGCATCACCATCTCAACCACCTGCCGCAGCGTGAGGAACTCAGGACCGCCAACGTCATATGTTTCTCCCAGCATAGATTCCTCATCCAGCGACCACGCCACGCATGTTGCTAAGTCGTCCACCCAGATCGGCTGGAGAGCAGTCTTCCCGTCACCTGGGATAGGAAATATACCTGGCGAAATGCCTAGGAGCATCGCCAGGGAAGTTGTGAAGCGGTCCCCCTCTCCATACACCAGTGAACTGCGAATGATGGTATACGGCAGGCCACTCTTGCGAATCGCGTCCTCCGCAAGTGCTTTCGCCCGCAGCGCGGGAAAGGCTGAAGATGGCTCGGCGCCCAAGTGGCTGACGAAAACTAGACGGTCCACGCCGGCCTGGCGGGCCGCCTCCACAAGCACCCGCGTCCCTTCGACGTCAACTGCCCGCAAACCCGCCTCCAGTCCACTGCGCTCTGCGCCCGCCAGATGCACGACGGTTTTCACCCCCACCATAGCTGCTCTCACGCCACGCTTGTCGACCAGGCTGCTGATTGCAGCTTCGACGGGGATACCTGCTGGCAATTCAGGAGATCGCCTGCTGGGCCTCATCAAGATCCTGACCTCATAGTCTGATTGGGAGAGCTTGCGAATGACGGCTCGGCCGAGAAAGCCGGTCCCGCCGGTTACGAGGACCATTCAAGCATTGCCAAATGAGTTAACATAATAGCTGTAATGTAGCGGGCGCTGGCGAAAGGGCCCGAATTCTATCATAGGGGTCGCGCGCGCCCTTTACGCAGTCATGGTGTTATACTCCTCCGAATCCCGCTACGGCGGGTGTGTCCCACAGAATCAAGGCTCTGTTCGGTGAAATCAGGGCAGATTCCTGATGATGTGGGCCGTTTTCTGCGAACGAGGGGCGATCAGTTTATCTGGAGGAAACATTGGACCGTAAACGGGTTGTCATCACCGGGCTCGGAGCCCTTAGCCCACTTGGAAACACTGTCAAAGACACATGGGATTCCATTCTAGAGAGCCGCTCTGGAATTGGACCGATCACCCACTTCGATGCCGGTAATCTGCTTACTCGGTTCGCGGGTGAAGTTAAAGGGTTCGATCCCGTTGCAGAACTTGGGCATAAGCTGGCCCGCCGGCTCGACCGCGTGACACAAATGACTGTGGTCGCTACAAAGCAAGCGTTGGACCACGCAAAGTTCAAGATCACTGAGGCAAATCGAGATCGCATTGGGGCCATCATCGGGACTGGAGTCGGTGGAATCAGCACGATAATCGACCAGGTCAAACAGTATCTGGAAAAGGGACCCCGGTGGGTTAGCCCGTTTGTCGTGCCAATGATGATTCCTGATGCCCCCGGTGGCCAGATCGCGATTTCATTCGGTATGCGTGGCCCGAATTATGCACTAGTCACGGCCTGTGCTTCGGGGACCAATGCTATCGGTGAGGCAACTGAGATCATTCGACGAGGCGCCGCGGATGCCATGATCGCGGGCGGATCGGAGGCAGGGATTGTGCCGCTGGCAATCGCCGGCTTTAACAAGATGGATGCCATGTCTAAGCGCAACGACGACCCAGAGCGCGCTTCTCGCCCCTTCGATCTAAACAGGGACGGGTTCGTTCTAGGCGAAGGCAGCGCGCAGCTTCTACTCGAATCCCTCGAACACGCAAAGGCGCGCGGCGCTGAGATCCTGGCGGAAATCGTGGGCTACGGCACTACCAACGACGCGCATCACGTTACCGCACCGGCCGAGAATGGCGCTGGCGCAGCGGCCTCCATGGAGCTTGCTCTGGAAGATGCTCAGCTCGAGGTGGACGAGATTGATTACATCAATGCCCACGGCACCAGCACCAAGCTAAATGACCTGAGCGAGACGGCTGCCATCAAGACCGTTTTTGGAGAAGCGGCTTACGACATCCCAATCTCCTCAACGAAGTCCATGACCGGGCACATGCTGGGAGCGGCGGGCGGAGTTGAAGCCATTTTCTGTGTGAAAGCGCTGGTAGAAGGAGTCATGCCTCCCACCATCAATTATGAAACGTCGGATCCTGATTGCGATCTTGACTATATTCCGAACACGAAACGAGAGAAGGAATTGGGGCACGTGATGTCCAACTCATTCGGATTCGGAGGCCATAACGCAACACTTGTTTTTACCAAAGTGGAGGACGATCAGGAACCAATCTCATGACACGCTACGCCCACATAACGGGCTGGGGAATGGCGGTTCCCGAGCGCGTTCTAACTAATCACGATCTTGAACAAATTTTTGAAGACGCGGATGACGAGTGGATCGTCTCTCGTACGGGAATCCGGGAGCGAAGGATTGCGGACAAGACGGAAACGACCGCCTCCCTGGGCACCCAAGCCGCTCTCCGAGCATTGGAGGGAACCGACATAAAGGCCAGCGAAATTGACCTGATTATCGTGGCCACGTCTTCACCTGAATACATTTTTCCCGCAACAGCTTCCATCGTGCAAGACAATATCGGTGCCTCGCAAGCCGGCGCCTTCGATCTTTCGGCCGCCTGCACCGGCTTCATATTTGCGCTCAACATGGCGGCTCAATCGGTACGCTCGGGAAACATCGATAAGGCGCTGGTCATCGGCTCCGAGACCCTATCTCGGTTTGTGAATTATGAGGATCGCAATACCGCCATATTATTTGGGGATGGAGCGGGCGCTTTTCTAGTCGAAGGGCGCCCCGAACCCGGTGGCGTGCTTTCATGTGTCATGCGCTCTGACGGCTCGGGTGGCGACCTACTTTCTATACCGGCCGGCGGGAGCTACATGCCGACCACTACCGAAACAGTCGCCAAGCGCATGCACTACATGCAGATGAACGGCCGAGAAGTCTTTCGGTTTGCAACAAGGGTGATGGCTTCGGCGACGCGGGACGCGATTGACGATGCAGGCATTGCGCTGGACGACGTTTCCTTGATCGTCCCTCATCAGGCCAATCAACGTATCATCGAGGCTGCCGCCCGCGGATTGAAGGTGCCACTCGAACGTTTCGCCATTAATGTGGACCGATATGGCAACACCTCCACCGCCTCCATACCCATTGCATTCTGTGAGGCGTGGGATCAGGGCCGGATACGCACGGGAGACAATTTGGTGCTGGTCGGTTTTGGGGCTGGCCTAACATGGGGTGCGATGGCGCTGCAGATGACCATGCCGGAGCGCGTCGTCAAACCGGTTGACCGGCGGCGCTCTCGCAGGATGAGGACCATAGCAAAAGCGCGTTCTTTAACGCGCCGAGTAGGAAGGCGCGTCGAATCTCTGATATTCAGAGCAAAGACTGGCGGAGGGAAGTAACCGCACACGGAATTAGGAATTTATTAAGATATAAAAAAAGGGCGGGGCTTCGGCCCCGCCCTTTGCTTTTTGTTAAGCGATAAATCGCTAGTTCTCTTTCCCGTTGGAACTGCCTTTGGAACTGCCTTTGGAGCTGCCGTTGGAAGCTTCTTCCACGGCGCCCACGAACTCATCCACCATATCCCGAAGATAAGTCTCGGGAAGCGCACCTACTTGACGGTGAACGACCTTTCCATCTGCGATTAGCAGCATGGTGGGAATGCCTTGTACGCCATACTGCATGGCCCAGCTAGGATTATCATCGGTGTTGACTTTGGCTACGACCAGCCGCTCATCATACTCTTCGGCAATCTTGTCCAGGATCGGTGCCACCATAAGGCAGGGGCCGCACCATGGCGCCCAGAAATCGACGAGTACGGGAGTATCAGATTTCAGAACGGTGGCCTCAAATGAGTCGTCAGTTACGTGGATAGGTTCTTTATTCATTTGTTTTCCTCTGCGATATAGACAGCGTTTGCGGCGGTTATCTTACCATCTCGATCTAGCTGATGCGATTGGTCAATCCGCCCTATGAGACCCGCTTTAGCTCTGAATTTCAGTGAGCATGTTCACATCTCAGCGGAGCGAACGACTCCCACGGAATCCTCCCTTCCAATGATGGACCTTTCCCCCTCCCGCTAAGTGGCAATTATGGAACCCGGGCGCGTGGGCGAATGGGGTAGGCAAGGGGCCAGGGCGCGTGGGCGAATGGGGTAGGCAAGGGGCCGGGGCGCGTGGGCGAATGGGGTAGGCAAGGGGCCGGGGCGGGTTGGCAATCGGACTGTATAATCCGCCCGTGGAACCTACCTGCGCCGCTTGCACCGCGCCTGCCCTGGCGGCAGATAATCAGGGAAACTTCGACTGCGACTATTGCGGCACACATTTTGTTACGGAGCGCACGGAATGCCCAGCCTGTGGTGAGCTGAACCTGAAGGGGGCGGATAATTGCTCCAACTGTGGCGAACCACTCTCGATCGTAGCCAGCGTGATCGATAGGCAGGGAAGCACAGGCAATCCGCTGTGGATCCGACGACTTAGATCGCAAGTAGCAAGTTTGAAAGAAAGCGAGGCGCGCGCCTCGGAAGATCGGTTTGAGGAATTCGTGGAAATCGACCGAAGGAGGAAAGCGGCCGAGGCAGAAGCTTACGCTCGCCAAAAGCAAACAGACCGGAACATCCTGTTCTATGGTGCGGCCGCCATTCTAATTATCGTGCTTGTTGTCCTCGTGCTGGTCGTTATTCCCTGATGGAGCGGCAACCATGCTGATTATCGTCCTTGTCGTAATCGTGCTCGTCGCCGTCCCCTAATGGACCCCGAATACTCAGTAAATCTCCCGGTCTTCGAGGGCCCCCTCGATCTGCTGCTCCGTCTCATTGAGCAGGAAGAACTAGACATCACGACCGTCGCCCTGGCGCAAGTCACCGATCAATTTCTTGAGCATTTGGAGCAGATCCCCGAGAAACCCGCCTCAGATTTAGCCGGTTTTCTCGTGGTTGCCGCAAAGCTGCTGCAGATCAAGTCCGAGGCCTTGCTTCCGCGACCTCCTGATCGCGATCCCGGTGAGGAAGATCCGGCGGAGGCTTTAGCGCAGCAGCTGCTGCTCTATCGACAGTTCAAGGAGGCCGCCACCGAATTGGCCACCCGTGAGGAGGCCGGGCTGCGTACCTATCTCCGCCTTACGCAAGAACCTCCGATGGTGAATGAGCAGCTGGACCTGGGCGGACTGGGGCTAGAGGAGCTGCGCTCCGCCATGGTGGAAGCTTTGGCTGGGCTGCCGGAAGTCCCAACTTTGGAGCATGCGGCGGAGCCGCCCAAAGTGCGGATACGTGACAAAATCCGATGGATCGTGGATATGATGGATCGAGAGGGTCGCGTCAGCTTCAACTCACTGGTGTCATCCGCGGCAAGCCGGCTGGATATCGTGGTTTCGTTTCTTGCCGTGCTAGAGTTAGTGAAGGACCGACACGTGATTGCAAGCCAGGCGGAACCGTTTGCCGATATCGAGCTCAGTCGGGGGTCGAATTGGGAAGAGATTTGGCTCGAGAACCAGGAATAATCGATGACGAGTAGCCTGCGGCGAGGAACAGCGCTAGAAATGCTCCCATTGCGTCGATCGCTACGTCTCTAACACTGGCCGTTCTGCCATCAACGTATGATTGGTGAAACTCATCGGAGACTGCAAACCCCAGCGAGAGACCGAACGCCATTGACCAACGGACAAGACGCGGGAGTCGGGTCGGCAAAGCATAGTAGTAGCTCACGCCCAAAAGCCCATACCCAATAGCATGGCTGATCTTCTTAACATATACGTCATACGGACCAAAGGTGGGGAGCTTACTGGCCGGCAGCGCCGACAGCATGAAAATAGCTGTCATCATAACCAGGGCTGGAATCCACCGCATGAGTCTCTCGATGGTTGACATGAGGCGGGATTTTACCACTGTGATATGAAGGCGAGACTAACGGCAATCACTACATCCAAAAGACGTTCTTACTTGCACTTATGTCTAATAAACTAGAGAACTCAACCTCTCCATACTTGCTGCAACACGCTGATAACCCGGTGGATTGGTATCCATGGGGCTCGGAGGCGCTTGAGGCGGCCAAGGAGCTCGATAAGCCCATCTTCCTCAGCATCGGCTATGCTGCGTGCCACTGGTGTCACGTGATGGCCCACGAGTCCTTTGAGAACCCGGAGACGGCCGCCCTCATGAACGAGAATTTTGTGAACATCAAGGTCGATCGTGAAGAGCGCCCCGACATTGATAGTCTCTATATGGAGGCGGTGGTGGCGATGACAGGTCAAGGGGGGTGGCCGATGTCGGTATTTTTGACTCCCGACGGTCGACCTTTCTACGGCGGCACCTATTTTCCCCCGACACGTCGATTCAACATGCCCGCCTTCAGCGAGATCCTGCTCTCGCTTGCGGACAAATGGAGCAATGATCGGGAAAGCTTGCTCGAAATCGGGAATGAACTCACGGATCGGATCGCGGCGGCCCCCGCACTACGACCAGGCGACAACGATCTCGATCTTCAGCATTTTGATCGAGTGGCGGAGTCGCTCTTCCGCGGCTACGACTGGACCCATGGAGGCTGGGGTCAAGCGCCGAAATTCCCCCAGCCCATGACAATCGAATTCCTACTGCGGAGGCATGCACGAGCACAGGACAAACTGGCTCTTGATATGGTGACCCACGCCTTGTCGGCGATGGCCGCGGGTGGGATGTACGATCAGCTAGGAGGAGGATTCTCGCGCTACTCGGTCGACGAGAAGTGGTTGGTCCCCCACTTTGAAAAAATGCTTTACGACAACGCGCAGCTTGCGCGTGTCTACATACAGAGCTGGCAAGTGACGGGCGATCAGCAATTGCTGACTGTAGCAAATGAGACGATTGCCTTCATGTTGCGCGATATGCGCGACCCCCTGGGGGGCTTCTACAGCTCATATGACGCCGACTCGGAGGGAGAAGAAGGCAAGTTCTACGTGTGGTCCGCAGATGAAATTAAAGAAGCAATCGACGATCCGAAAATCGCAGAATTGATCATGGCCGCCTACGGGGTGACTGAGGGAGGGAACTTCGAGGGTACCAACATTCTGTATCGCGCAGCCGAAGCTGAGGCGCTTGCCGAGCAATTTGCAATAGACGTGGAGGATGTGGAAAAGCAGATTTCCGATGCGCGGGAGAACCTCCTGCAGATCCGCCAACAGCGAATTCCACCGGGTCTCGATAATAAAGTGCTCACAGCATGGAACGGGCTCGCGTTGACTGCGCTTTCGGAGGCTGCCCGCGCCACGGGCAATGAGGAGTACTTAGCAGCAGCCCAAACCCTCGCCAGCTTCCTCCTTGAGAACCTGCGGACTGACGGCAAGCTGCTCCGCTCCTGGAGGGAAGGCGAGGCGCGGTATACCGCCTACCTAGAAGATCACGCGGCACTGGGATTGGGGCTGCTAGCCTTATACCAAGCCGATTTCGATCCGAGATGGTATCGGGAGGCGGTGCGGCAGGCAGACGAGATCCTGGAAGCGTTTGCCGATGCGGAAGGCGGCTTTTTCGATACCCGTCATGACCATGAGCAGTTGATCGCCCGCCCGAAATCCATCCAAGACAGCCCCACCCCCAGCGGGAACACACTGGCGGTTACGCTGCTGCTGACCTTGGGCGCCTTCGAGGGCGCTTCGCGCTACATTGAGCCCGCTGAGTCGGCGCTGCGCGCCATGGCCGTCACCGCCGCACAGCATCCCTCTGCCTTTGCAGGATGGCTCAATGCCATGGATTTCGCGCTCGGCCCACAACTTCAACTCGCTATAGTCGGCTCGCCATCCAATGCCAACTTCAAGGAGCTATCGTCCCGCATCGATGCAGACTACCTCCCGAACCTCGTCATCGCCGGGGGAGAACCGGGAACAGCGGGCCAGCCGATGCTTATGGAGGAACGCCCCATGCGAGATGGATTGCCCACGGCATACCTGTGCCAGGGCTTTACCTGTCAGCTCCCGACGACTGACGTGGATGACTTAATGCAGCAGCTAGAGGGCGCTCTGTCCGCAGCGACATGATCCTCGATCGATCCCGCGGCAATAAATTGAATGGGCCAGCTTTCTCAAGTAAGATGGACCTGCCATGCATCAATCCCCAACAACCGACGCTGAATATAAGCTCGTAACCATCCTGTTTGCCGATGTGGTCGGATCCACCGAGCTGACCGGTCGCCTTGGCGCGGAGCGCGCACGCGTGGTTCTCGACCGCTCTCTGCAAAGAATGGGCGCCTCGGTGGAAAATTATGGAGGAACGGTCGCTCAGTTTATGGGGGATGGATTGTTGGCTTTCTTCGGCGCGCCTAAGGCGCATGAAGATGACCCCGAGCGAGCCGGGCTGGCTGCGCTTAAGATGCATGAGGCGGTCCGCCAGTATGGTGCGGAGCTGGGGGAGGATCTTCGATTGCGGGTGGGTATCAACACTGGCCGGGTAGTGTTGGGAGGAGAAAGCGAGACGGAAACAACGGCCACAGGGAAACCTGTGGTGCTTGCAAAGCGATTGGAGTCATCGGCACAGCCCGACGAGACTCTGATTGGTGAGACTACCGCCAGGCTCACGTGGCACCGATTTGAGCTCGAGCCTCTCGAAGCCTTTTCGGCGAAGGGATTCGATGATCCAGTGGCAGCCATAAGGCTGCAAGCCGAGCTGGCACAACCGAAGCCGCCCAAGGGACTTGCAGGGATGCATTCCCCTCTGGTCGGCCGCGCCCGAGAGCACACCCAGCTCAGCCAGATCGTAACGGAGCTGGAGGGGGGCCGGGGCTGCATCGTCACCATTGCAGGCGAACCGGGAATCGGCAAAAGCCGCCTGCTCGCCGAGACCAGAGAAACCCACTCCGAATTGCCGCTGCGCTGGGCCGAAGGAAGGGCCTACTCATATACCGAGGATCAGCCCTTCAGCGTAATCTTGGACTTCCTCTCGGAGCTTCTCGATATCGCTCCTGACGACGCTCCTGCGATGCTCGATCTGAAGCTGGAAACTTCTATCCGCCCTCTTCTGGAGGAATATACGGGCGAAGTCTGGCCCTACCTGGCCTCGCTTCTTGGAGCTCCGATCCCCCCTGAATATGCGGAGGCGGTGGAACAGCTGGACCCTGAGGCCCTTAACGCCAAGATCGTGAACGCGGTCGTTATTCTGGTCGAGGCGATTGCGGACCGACAACCGCTGGTCCTTTCGTTTGAGGATTTGCACTGGGCGGACCACAGCTCGCTCGGATTGATCGGCTCGCTGATGATGGCTACCGAACGGGCCCCGATATTGCTCATCTTCTTGTTGCGGCCGGACCGAGACAAGCCGAGCTGGGAGCTCAAGATCCGGGCTGAGACTGAATTTGCCCACAGGTACCTGCATTTAGCACTTGTCCCGCTGGACGAGTCGTCCAGTAGGCAGCTGGTGGGCAATCTGCTTGCCATTACCGATATTCCCGAACCGGTAGGCGACCTGATTCAATCCCGATCCGAAGGTAACCCGTTCTACGTGGAGGAACTCCTGCGCGAGCTAATCGAGCGGGGGGTATTGGTTCAACGGGGTGAGACCTGGGAGAGCACTGAGGAAATCGGAGAAGTGGTTGTACCGCAAACCCTAGAAAAGGTGGTCCAGGCACGCCTTGACCGGCTTCCTCCGGCCGAGCGCTCGACCCTGCAGGCAGCTTCAGTCATCGGGCGCAGGTTCCCGTTCCGGGTGTTGGAGGCGATCGCCTCAGCCAACGGGGACTTGCGAGACCACTTGCTTCGTTTGCAGCAGGCGGATCTTGTCCGAGAGCGAGCTCGGATTCCCGAGCTGGAGTACATCTTCAAACATCACTTTGTACAGGAAGTGACCTACGGAACACTTCTTCGGGAACAGTGCTCCCACCTGCACCATCAGGTTGCTGAAACCTTGATCGCTCTGTTTCCGGAGCGAATCGACGAGCTGAATGGAACGCTAGGGCGTCACTACGCGCAGGCCGGCGAGGCGGAACTCGCCGCTGAACATTATGAGCAGGCCGCACATCGAGCTGAGGAGATTTTTGCTTACGAGGAATCTGCTCAGTTCCTGGATTTAGCGCTTGAGCTAACTTCAGCCAGAGAGCTGACCGGAATACGGTTGTCTCGTCTGGAGCTTCTTGGAGATATGCGGACAACCCTCGGCGAGAACGCGCAGGCTGTCGTGGCTTACAAGGAGGCTCTCGACCTGTTGCGTCCAAATGACATCGAGAACAAATGGATTTCCGTGCGACTGCTGCGCAAGATCGGCCAGACAATTGCGCTTACAGAGGAGTTTGAAGACCGAAAACGGTTAGACGAGTTAGCGAAAGAAAGCCTCAAATTAGCGACCGATCAGACGGCTGGCGAGCCCCCTCATCCCGAGACGGCGCGGGTGCTCCTGGCGTGGTTCTTACTCGATGTGAGAACCTTCTCAGGTAAACAAGACTGGGAAGACGCCGAGACCAACGCGCAGGCCGCCCTCGAAATGGCGCAGCAGCTAGGAGACCCTGCCCTTCTATCGGAGGCGCTTGCGGCCATGGAGCCGATCTACAACCGGCGGGGGAAGATTGAAGAGCAGTTGCAGATCGCCTTGCGCCGGCTGGAGCTTACCCGAGACCCAGATTTCCGTGACTTGCGTGCGCGAGCCTCGGCCCTCGTATCCGCGGGTGTGGCATATAAGAATGTCGGTAACTTCAGTGAGGCGATGCCATTATTGGAGGAGGCCTACATCCTAGCGGATGAGATCCATGCAATTAGTATTCAGTCAGATGCACTTGGCGGGCAGGCGGAGTGTTGGTTCCGTCAGGATCGCTGGGATGCGGTAGTTGAGCTTGACGAGAGGCTGCTGGGGCTTCATTCTCGATATGGGATCTCCCGGGCGGGGCCCATCTGCTTCTCCATTGGCTTCAGCGCCAGCGTCAACGCCCTGCGCGGAAATGCGGATCGGGCGCGGGAGTTGAGGGAAGAGGCCTATCAGATCATGATTGCCGCAGGGGGTGGGTC
>JAZGCZ010000163.1:0-2503 GCA_036477195.1 Anaerolineales bacterium
GTCCCGTGGTCGAGCTGGTCCAGGGCCTCCCTCGCCTTCTCGCGGGCCTTGGCGAGCCCTAGGGCCGGGTACTTCCCGAGGGTCAGGCGCCGCTGGCGCCGGCCTACCCGATACATGAGCACCCAGGTCTTGGCCCCGGTCTCGGACATCCTTAACCCGAAGCCGGGCAGTAGGTTGTCCCAGTACTCGATTCGCCCCTTGGCCGGGGGCCTTAACCGCTCGACCGAGGCGGCCGTGAGACGCGTTTTCGGCATTGCCACTTGCTCCCTTGGGTAACACGGGGGTAACGTGAATCGTGTGTTATGCCATGTAACACGCTGTTGTAGGGCGTGCAACAAATATCGTTGTATCCCGCAGAGACCAAGGCATTTAGATGCCGGCCACGGTGCCAGACGTTATCCCCTGGTATGCCCGATCATGTCCCTGTTAACCACCATGTCGCAGGTTCGAGTCCTGCCCGCGGAGCCAATAATTTACAAGGGGTTAAGCAAAAAAGCTTAGCCCCTTGTTTCTTGATAGGTGCGAATTAGGTGCGGGAACGCACAAAAAGAAAAGCCCCGCCGAAGCGGTGCCAGTCGCTTAATGGTCACACGCTGCGACCCCTAGGCCGCCCTGGCCTGCCAGCCTCGTTTGGTCTCTTCAAGGATCATCTTTTCCTGAGCTCTTTGATCCATCTCATTCAGTCGATCGACGATCTCTCGAATTCTGGCATTACCTTCTACGTGCTCCCGGTAGAGGGCGCGCAGAAAGCGCTCGGCCATTTTGGGGACGCGCCCGCATTTCTCCCAACGGGCCACGGATTGCATATCATTGCCAAGCACGCGGGCCAGCGCCGCTTGGGAGAGATCGAGCTCATTTCGAAGGAAACGGAACTCGCCGCCGCTCAGTCGCGGTTTGTGGTTGACCAAGCCGAGCGCGATCACCCGGTAAAGGCCGTCCGCGTCCACGATGGCCACTCCCTTGCCATAGCGGGTCTCGTGATCCTTGAAGCCGTTCACGAGCCACACATTGTTCAGGCCGCACTCCGTATAGTGATACATGGTACGACCCACCTAGGAGGCTGTTATTACAAGTAATCGTTCGCGCGAGTTAAAGGAGACGACTACCGACGCTTCGTCACCTGCAGCAAGCCGGAACATGGTACATCGTCCGTAGTTTTTTATGTCCAAGGCAGGCCCTTCGGTTATTACGCCACGCCGCAGACAGGAATAAACCTGGCTGCGCGTAATTCTTCGCTTCTTCATCCCCCGCTTCGCATGGCCCAGGATCACCATTCGGGAAGTGTCGGCGGCAACCTCTTGGATGACCCGCAGCGCCGCCGCCAGCGTCATGCGTAGGGGCAAGACATTCTCGACCATGCCCCTATCAATATGATAGGTAGCATAGAGTCGCCAATCCCCGGTTAATCCGCAATTCCAGGGGGCGTGGACGGCAGGCTCAGAAAAAGCCCGGCCATGCGGACCGGGCCAGTTCTACAGGGTGCTCTCGTAAACGAGGTTCACCGTCGAACCGTCCTCATCGGAACGCTTGAAGTCATAGCGCGAGACGTAGCCAACGGCAGCTCCAGCATGGCCTCGCTGTCGACCAGTGGTTGGCGCATCCGCCGCAGGTGCACCAGTCGCGCAGCCCGGGGAAGGCATATCGGCTCTCGTGGCCGACGCCCCAGCGCACCTCCAGCCGGTCGGCCGTGACCGTCCAGCTTTCCACCGTGTCGCGCCGAGCGCCGTTGCTCCGAGGGTCCCACGGATATCGCCAGAGAATGGCGTATCATACGAACACTTTTCCAGGCAGTGGAATGAACTTCAATCAACATTGAGGAGTACAATGGCGCCGTCTGACCAGCTCAACCAAATTGGTCCCTGGTGGTCTTCAGCAAACATTTGAGTCTCATCCATATTCTGGGCTGATACAGCGACAGGTTTTTCGACCCCATTGATCCGCACATAAAAATGATTTCTGTCTCCCAGGAACGCGGTGGTGTCCATGATGCCTTCCACGGCATTTCCTTCTGTCGGCTTTTCGCTGGAAATTGTGATTTTTTCCGGGCGAATTGCGACCAGAGAGTTTTGGCCGACTGAAAACGCTAGTTTTCTGGGCGATGCCGCAAGGGTTCCCAGGGGGCCCGCATCAACCCTGACCTTGCCATCCAGGACCTCCTGCACACGGGCATCGAAAAAATTCATGGTGCCGATAAAGTCTGCGACTTCACGATTTTGTGGTGCCCCGTATAATTGAGTCGGCGGATCGATTTGCAGATAACGGCCCTTGGACATGACGGCGACGCGATCAGACATGGTCAAGGCTTCTTCCTGGTCATGGGTCACAAACACAAATGTAATACCGACCGAGCGCTGTAATGCTCTCAATTCAAGCTGCATCTTTTCGCGCAATTTCTTGTCGAGTGCGCCCAGCGGCTCATCGAGCAACAGCACCTTGGGTCGCCTGATCAGTGCGCGCGCCAAGGCAACACGCTGGCGCTCGCCGCCCGAGAGTTCGTGTGAGG
>JAZGCZ010000164.1:0-3070 GCA_036477195.1 Anaerolineales bacterium
TGCGGTCGAAACGGAGCCTCTGAGCGAAGGGACCACTTCTCAGGGCTTAGCACCCCCTCCCTCCTCGGAGGTACTCCCCGATCGAGTGCCGGAACGTGATCCATCAGCCACCCAGGTCGGGCCCGCGGCAACCCTGCATGTCTGGGAGGGCAATTATGGGGAGTCGGGCCGCTCCAGAGGTTGGGGAGGATGCCTGCTGCGCATGGTAATCCTGAGCGTATTTGCGATTGCGGCGGTAGGGATCGGTCTGGCTTCGTTTGCCCTGTACCAGTATTACGCGCTGGCATCCACACTTCCCTCTGTGGAGGACCTGCAGCAGCACGCGTCTCAGTTCGAAACCACTCGAATTCTGGATCGCAACGGCAACCAGCTTTACGAGATCCTGGATCCCCAAGCGGGAAGGCGCACTTATGTGCCAATGCAAAGAATCTCCCCTTACATGGTGGCTGCCACCATTGCCACCGAGGACTCGGGCTACTACAGCAATCCAGGATTCGATCCCGCAGGTATCGCGCGCGCGATATGGCAGAACCTGCAGGGCGGCGGGGTTGTTTCAGGCGCCTCTACCATTACTCAGCAGATCGCACGCAATCTCTTACTATCTCCGGAGGAGCGATCCCAACGCACGGCCTTGCGCAAAATCCGCGAGATCATGCTGGCCGCTGAAATTGCGCGACGCTATACCAAGGATGAGATCCTGGAGCTATACCTCAATCAGATGTACTTTGGGAATTTGGCCTATGGCGTGGAAGCCGCTGCTCAAACCTACTTCAACATCCCCGCAGAGAACCTAACCATAAGTCAGGCCTCTTTCTTGGCCGGTCTGCTTCAAGCACCCGCCGTTTACGATGTGCACATCAATCGAGATGCCACGCTCAATCGTCAGCGGCAGGTCCTGGTCTTGATGGTCAACGCAAGCACGGAGCAGGGCTGCATTTTTGTAAGCAATGCACAACAGCCAATCTGCGTGACGCCGGAAATGGCCGGCGCAGCCTCGGCCGAATTTGTTGAGTATGAATTCGTATCCCCGGATATCCACATCCGATTCCCGCACTGGGTGACCTATGTGCGTGCGGAGCTGGAATCATTGTTCGACCCGCAAACAATTTACCGATCAGGCTTCACTGTTCATACCACTCTAGATCCGCAGCTTCAGCAGGCGGCCCAAAAGATCGTGCATGATCAAGTACAGGAACTTACGCAGGAGCATCAAGTGGGCAACGGAGCGCTCATCGCGCTTGAGCCTGGCACCGGCGAAATACTGGTGATGGTCGGATCGGCCGACTTCACAGATGAGGAGATCGACGGTCAGGTCAATATGACGCTTGCCCTGCGCCAGCCCGGATCATCCATCAAGCCACTGACATACACCGCAGCCTTCGAAAAAGGATGGACCCCGGGGACTCTCATATGGGATGTTGAGTCTGAGTTTCCCCCTTACAAAGACCCGCAAGATTCATCGAAATACTATACGCCGCGCAACTACGATGAGAAGTTTCACGGCCCGGTGACTGTGCGCTCAGCGTTAGCGAACTCTTACAATCTCCCGGCCGTCAAAACCCTCGACTATGTTGGCATCTACGACGATGTGTTGACGCCACAACAAGAAGGTCTAGTAGCTTTTGCGGAGCGAATGGGGCTGACAACGTTCGACCGCGACGACTATGGGATCTCCCTGACCCTGGGAGGTGGAGACGTCAAGCTGCTCGAGCTTACGAACGCCTACGCTACGTTCGCCAACCAAGGTGTCTACGTCCCGCCGGTCGCCATTACTAAGATCACGGATCACGAAGGCGAGATTGTTTATGAATACGCGCCCCCGGAGGGAAAGCGCGTCATTCGCAACGAGCATGCCTTCTTGATTACCTCCATCTTGTCCGACAACACCGCGCGTACACCGGCTTTCGGTCCGAATTCAGCCCTCGTCTTGCCCTTCCCGGCCGCGGTAAAGACTGGCACGACGGATACCCCTATTCGGGATAACTGGACCTTAGGCTACACACCAGAGATCGCGGTAGGCGTCTGGGTGGGCAATGCCGATAACAGCCCCATGGAAGACACCTCTGGATTGACTGGGGCGGCCCCGATTTGGAACGAAGTCATGCAGCTTGCCGTGGAGCGGCTCACGGGTGGCCGGCCAACCCCCTTCACGCGACCATCCAATGTGATCGAAGCACCGATCTGTGCGGTCTCGGGTGCCGAACCTTCCGAATGGTGCCCGGCCCACAGAGTCGAATTCTTTGCCGCCGATCAACCGCCTTTACCAAAGGAACTTGATCTGTGGCGAGAGGTGTGGATCGACAGTTTCACGAGGGAGCTTGCCTCCGCCGAATGCCCGGATTATGCGACCCAGAAGCTCGGTCTAGCGGTCTCTGATCCCTTCGGCCGGAAGTGGCTTCAAGAGACAGACGATGGGGAAAAGTGGCTGGAACGAATGGGTTTCAACGACCAGGAAGAGATATTCTTCGTCCCAGAAAAGACATGCGGGCCCGATAGTCCGCGCCCGCTCCTAGTGATTACGGCTCCCCTCCAGGGGTCGATTGTATCCGGCGGTCCATTTTCCATCATCGGCCGCGCGGCCGCTACCGACGATTTTAGAGACTGGATACTTGAGTATGGCGTGGGGAATAATCCGAGTAGCTGGCCCGACATCGCGCACAGCGAGTCGCCTGCCGAACAGCCGGAGATCTTGCTTGAATGGGACCCGATCGGCCTGCCGAATGGCCCCTTCTCTTTGCGACTTACTGTAAGAAGCAAGAGCGGGGGAAAAGCCAGCTATCGGGTGCACCTCAACTTAAATCTGCCGACTCCGACACCGACACCAACGCCAACTTCCACACCCACCCCAACATCAACACCCACTCAGACCTCGACTCCTACTGCGACAGCAACGCCGACCCCGTAGCAGTCACAGGATCTCCGGGCCGGGGCTGGGACGCCTGGCCCTTCAACACGATCTATCGGGAGGTACTTCTCGTGGAGTCGCGGCTCCATTCTCTCCGCTAATTCGCCGGCCGCGCCTTTGGGGCGAAGAGATATTGCTTAGAGCAGCGGTAGCTGGGGATCTTCT
>JAZGCZ010000165.1:0-12289 GCA_036477195.1 Anaerolineales bacterium
TCGAATGACAGGTAACCTCGCCCAAGACATCAGCAAGCGCAAGCAGGCGGAGGAAGAACTTCAGAGGTTGAACCTGGAGCTTGATAAGCGAGTCATCGAGCGCACGACGCAATTGGAGGCTGCCAACGAGGAATTGGAAGCCTTCAGCTACTCGGTTTCGCATGACCTGCGCGCGCCGCTTCGGGCGATCGACGGCTTCAGCCAGGTGCTGCTGGAGGACTATGCTGAGCAAGTAGATGATGAGGGCAAGAACCACCTGCGCCGGGTTAGAGCAGGGGCGCAAAGAATGGGAACACTGATCGAAGATCTGTTGGGCCTATCCCAGGTAGCGCGCGCTGAAATGCGTCGAGAGAAGATTGATCTCAGCGAACTCGCGCAAGACATCGTAGCGGAGCTGGAGAAGAGCGAGCCGGAGCGACGGGTCGAGCTGCTAATACGCGAGGGCCTGGTCGTAGACGGCGATGCGGGCCTGTTGCGGGTGGCCCTGGAGAATCTCCTGCGCAATGCGTGGAAGTTCACCGGCGAGCGCACGCCTGCGAGCATCGAATTCGGCGCCGAGGACCAGGATGGTCGGCGCGTTTACTTCGTACGGGACAATGGGGCCGGCTTTGATATGGCCTATGTCGATAAGCTGTTCGGCACATTCCAGCGGCTGCACGCTGCGACCGAGTTCCCGGGCACCGGCATCGGTCTGGCCAGCGTGCAGCGCATCATTCACCGGCACGGAGGCCGGATCTGGGCCGAGGCGGAGGTCGATCAAGGCGCGACCTTCTACTTCACCTTGTAGCGGATAATAGGAGGAGAGCGTGGGCGAAAAGTATATTCTTCTGGTCGAAGACAATCCTGATGACGAGGCGCTGACAATCCGCGCACTGCGGAAGAACAACATCGTAAATGAGGTGATCGTAGTGCGGGACGGCGCCGAAGCTTTGGACTATCTTTTTGGCAGCGGAGCCTTCGCCGACCGGGACATGAGCGATATGCCGGCGGTGATCCTGCTGGACCTAAGGCTGCCCAAGATCGATGGCCTGGAGGTGTTGCAGCGGGTGCGTGCGGACGACCGCACCAAGCTGCTTCCGGTGGTCATCCTGACCTCGTCGAAAGAGGAGCAGGATCTGATGAACGGCTATCTGCAGGGCGCCAACAGCTATATCCGCAAGCCCGTCGATTTCAGTGCGTTCGTGGAGGTTGCGGGACAACTTGGCCTGTATTGGCTGGTGATGAACGAAGCCCCTCCTGCGGTAGCGGGGGAGTAGGGTAGGCGCTCAGTGAGCAGACCTCTCCAGGCGCTGATCGTCGAGGATTCCGACCCGGGATCTGGCACCCATCTGAGGGCCGACCTGCCCTTGGATCAACGATTAGAGCGGCGAAGCAAGCCGAGATGAGCGCGACGAGCATCGTGCTGGCGGACGACCACCAAGTAGTGCGACAGGGATTGCGGGCACTGCTGGAAGCCGAGTCGGATTTCCGTGTTATTGGCGAGGCGGGCGATGGATTGGAGACCTGTCAGCTGGTGGAGCGTCTGGAACCCAACGTGCTGGTCGTCGATCTTATGATGCCGGGCCTGAACGGGCTGGAAGTCGCACGTCAAGTTAGCAAGCGTTCGCCACAGACACGTATTGTCATTCTCTCCATGCATGCCAACGAAGCCTATGTGCTGGAGGCGCTCAGAAACGGAGCAACCGCCTACGTCTTAAAAGAGTCAAGCGCAAACGACCTGGCCAAAGCGGTGCGTGAAGTGGCCGCCGGCCGGCGCTTTCTCAGCCCGCCGCTATCCGAGCGGGCGATTGATGCCTACATGCATAAAGTGGAACCGGGCGTGCATGATGTGTATGAGACGCTGACGGCACGAGAGCGGGAGGTGTTCCAGCTCACAGCCGAAGGACACAGCAACAAGGAAATCGGCGCTCTACTGTCGATCAGCCCACGCACGGCTGAGACTCACCGCGCCAATCTGATGCGAAAACTCGATCTGCACACCCAGACTGATTTGATCCGCTATGCCCTGCGCAGGGGAATCCTGCCGATGGAAGGTTGACCGGGCAAGCAGAAGCCGTGTTGTGGGCTTGTCCCTAGCGCCCTAGTTCCCCTCTACTCGTGGGCTCGTTCTCGAAAGATACGGGCTCTTTTTCGTTTAACTACGGGGGCTTCCGGATAGTCACGTGTGGGAAGGCGGTCTACTCTCATCTTGATGAAAACGGAACGGAAACCTCGGAAGGAAATCCTGATATGAGACGACGCTTACCCGTACTCCTTGTCTTCAGCGCGCTTGGCCTACACTCACTCCCGAGCCTAGATCCAATGCTGAACGCCGGCATTGTGGGCCTCTATATGCTGTATGTCGCGATTGTGACCGTATGTTTTATCCTTCCAGGGCTCTCAGATCCCGAAGATGCGCAATGGCCGCGATCGCAACAGATGGAGGCGTAAACTACGCCCTTTGCTCCCACTGGCAAACAACGATCCACAGGGTATTGAAACCCGTACACTTGACCAAATGCCCCTTTGGGGGCGCTTTTCTTTATCGAGACTGATTGCGTTTAGTAAGTGCTTTAGTCAGTGGCCCCTTGTAGAGTTCGTCCCAAGCAGGATCAGGCTCGGAAGGCCTTCGAAGTGAATATATGGAAGTTGGCCAGCGAGAGAGGTTCTGCTACACGGTGCAGCAGGCAAAAGGAGCCTATGACGGGACAGCCGCACATCCTTTTGGTTGAGG
The DNA here is from genome assembly GCA_036477195.1 of Anaerolineales bacterium. Lineage (GTDB taxonomy): Bacteria > Chloroflexota > Anaerolineae > Anaerolineales > E44-bin32 > JADFRG01. Next base: position 2,714 of record JAZGCZ010000165.1, read on the forward strand.
ACAACCCTGACGATGAGTATCTGACCAAGCGAGAATTGGCAAAGTGCAACATCGCCAATGCTGTCGTGGTTGTGCACGACGGAGAGGAGGCCCTGGATTACGTATTTTGCAGGGGAGTGTATTCTGATCGAGACGCGAGCGATATGCCTGCTATCGTGTTGCTGGACTTACGGCTTCCCAAGGTGGACGGCCTGGAGGTGCTTCGGCGTATCAGAGCGGATGGGCAAACAACCCTACTCCCAGTTGTAATTCTCACGTCATCACAGGAAGAGCAAGATAAATTGAATGGCTTTCTGATTGGCGCAAATATCTACATGCAAAAGCCTGTCGAAATCGACAAATTCGTCAAGGCGGCCGAAGAGTTGAACCTGTACTGGCAATTATTGGAGGAACCACTGCGGGCGATCTGAACGACGCCCAAGCCTGCGCCCTGACGAAATCCCCGTTCCACTTTTTTCTCATTTTCAACCTCCGACACAATAGTTGGATCGAGCGCCACCTGCAGGATCACAGCAGCCGCTTCCTGATAGAAGCAGGCCGGATGGTGTGACGCGGAACTTGCAGACTCCTTACAAATCCTCCCGTGCGTCGCATCTTTGCTCTAATCTGGGAGTATCAATCAGTTCAAAGCCGTCGAGATTCGATCATATCCAGCAAAACATCGCTAGAGCAGAACCAAACGACTCGAAGCGCATGATGAACAACTTCTCACGGCACACTGAGCCGGGCACCAGGTAGTGGTTCCAGTTGCAGGTATGGAGGAACTAAATGCATTCTGATGACCGTCGGGTCCTCACGGCCAGGGGGGCCGCCAAATTCCTTGGAATCAGCTTAGCAACGCTGCGAAAGATTGAACGTTCAGGAAAATTGGTACCTTCTCGAACCCCGGGGGGGCACCGAAGGTACAGCGTTGCGATGCTCGCTGAGTACTTCGAAAAGAGCCGACGGGTAACAAGCGGCCCAAGAGAGCCAGATCCTTGGTGAAGCGGCCCGCGCTTTGCATCTGAGGAAGGGTCATGATCTGCCTGATGAAACCGAACCGCGAGTAGGGAGACGGATATGCCAACTCCACTGCGTGTACTGATCCTGGAGGATCGCCCTGATGACGCTGAGCTAATGGTGCTCAAGCTGAAGGACGCTGGGTTTGAACCAGACTGGACACGGGTTGACACGCAAGAGGACTACCTGGCCAACTTAGACGTGTTTCTTGATGTAATCCTGGCAGATTACGTTGTGCCGCAGTTTGACGGCCTGACCGCACTCAAGCTCATGCAAGAGCAAGGGTTCGAAATTCCTTTCATCGTTGTGACTGGCAGCTACGAGGAGCTTGCGATCGCGTGCATGAGGCAGGGGGCTGCTGATTATGTTCTCAAGGGCCAGCTTGATCGCTTGGGAGAGTCTGTCGAGCGGGCTCTTGGCGAGAAGGAGCTGCGCGAGGCGAAGAGCCGGACCGAACAGGCAATGCGTGAAAGAGAGGCGCTGTATCGCACGCTTTTCGATGAGACGAGGGACGCGATCATCATCACCAACCGCTATGGGCGGGTCATCGACCTCAATCCGGCTGCAGAGGAGCTGTTTGAATACGGTCTCGATGAGACTCATGAGCTCCTTGAGCGCGATCTGTACACCGATCCCAAGCAGGCGGATGCTCTGCTCGAGGAAATTAAGAAGGTCGGTTCGGTTCAAGATTTCGAAGTCAGGCTCCGCAGCAAATCCGGGAGAGAGATGGACTGTCTAGTTACGTGGACCATAAGACACGGCGCGGACGGCGTCTTTCTTGGGCGACGGGGCATTATTCGGGATACGACAAAGGAAAAGCAATTGGAAAAGGCACTGCAGGAAAGCGAAGCGCGCTTTCAAACTGTAGCCAACAGCGCCTTTGATGCGATCGTTCTGGCCGACCACAAGGGCCAGATTGCCTTCTGGAACCCGGCGGCGAGCAGGATATTCGGCTACGCCCCTGATGAGGCCCAAGGAAAATCGCTGTCTCTGCTCTTCGTAGACGAGGGGGGCACTGCCGAGCCGCGCGGCGCGGCTCAGCTACTGGAAGCCGGAAATGACCAGGCGCTAAGCGAGCGGCTGGTCGGGCTTAGGAAGAACGGCGAGCGGTTCCCACTTTCAATCTCTCTCAGTTCGTCGGAAATCGCCAGCAAGCGCTTCTTCAGCGCCATCATCCGCGACATAGGAGAAGCTCCACTAGCGCGCCAAGATGTAGACATTCAGGAGCGGCTGGAGAGTTCTTGGGAGGGTGGTTAGGCTGTTGACTGACTTCGATAGTGTACCGTCATCCATCACCCGCGACCTCCGATAGATGAGATGGCATTGCCTGCGCAGAACAAGAACGGATTAGGCATGACCGACCTGCAATGGGTTCTCCGAACCGACCCCCGCCCAAGACGACGGAGGTAGGAAGAGAGAAGTATGGCAACCCCGCTACGAGTGCTGATCCTGGAGGACCGACCGCTGGACGCCGAGCTGATGGTGCTCGAGCTGCGACGGGCGGGGTTTGATCCCCAATGGACGCGGGTAGACACAGAGCAGGATTTTCTTGCAAATCTCAGCCAAGAATTCGACATCATCCTTTCAGATTACTCCATGCCGAAGTTCGACGCACTACAGGCGCTGATTCTTCTGCAAGGGACTGGCCAAAATATCCCATTTATCGTTGTCACGGGCATCTTCGAAGCCGACGCCATTGAGTGCATGAAGGAAGGGGCGGCAGATTACCTGATCAAAGACCGGTTGGCGCGCTTGGGACCGGCGGTGGCTCAAGCTCTAGAGGAGAGAGAGCTTCGAGAGGAAAAGCAGGAGGTCGAACTAGCGCTGCGCGAGAGCGAGGCGCGCTTTCGGAGTGTTGCCGAAGCTGCCCTCGATGCGCTCGTGGTCGTGGATGGCGATGGAAGGATTGGCTACTGGAACCCCGCCGTCAAAGAGATCTTCGGCTATGAAGATGCGGAGCTGCGCGGCCGGCTGCTGGCACTTCTATTCGCGTCGGAGGATGCAGATCGCTACAGAATCGGCATGGAGGCATTCGCGGCCAGTGGTGAAAGCCCACTCCTGGGCAAATTGGAGGAGTTTGTTGGACGGCGGCAAGATGGAACAGAGTTTCCAATGGAAGTGGCTTTCTCTTCCTGGGAGGTCTCAGGCCGGAAATTCCTTAGCGCTTCGATCCGCGACTTGAGCGACGCCAAAGAAGCACTCCGAAGAGCGCAACTTCAAGACCGGCTCGCGGCGGTAGGACAGCTTGCGGCGGGCATCGCTCACGATTTCAACAATATCCTTGGGACGATCATCCTCTACAGCGAGTTGCTCCTACGCCAGGAACGACTTCCTGAAGAGGAAAACGGGCGGCTCACCACCATGATTCAGCAAGCGAAGCGCGGCGCGAAACTAGTGTCTCAGGTCCTTGATTTCAGCCGGCGCTCAGTCATCGAGCGGTCTGCCATGGATATGACGAAATTACTTAAGGAGGTCGAGGAGCTGCTCTCGCGGACTCTACCGGCAACGATCCATCTCAAACTCGATTTCGAGGGCGAGCGTTTCGTCATCAATGCCGACCCGACGCGCATGCAGCAGGTCGTTATGAACTTGGCCCTGAATGCCCGCGACGCGATGCCGGATGGAGGCGAACTTACCATCAGGCTCGACCCATTTGACTTCCAGCCTGGTCAAGCGATCCCCTTCCAGGGAATGCATGAACGCGGATGGGCGAGACTTCGCATCTCGGACACCGGAGAAGGGATCAAGGCGGATGACCTACCCCATGTGTTTGAGCCGTTCTTCACCACCAAGGCACCCGGCAAAGGGACGGGCCTTGGTCTCGCGCAGGTATATGGCATCGTGAAACAGCACGAGGGTTTCATCGACGTGACGAGTCAGCGGGGAGAAGGGACGACCTTCACCATCTATCTTCCCGCATCGGAAGTCCAGGCAGGCCTCCCCCTCATAGACTCGAGAACTCAAGTCGCACCGGGAAACGGCGAGACCATATTAGTGGTGGAAGATGATGAGGCGACAAGGATCGCTGTGGCAGATATCCTCGAATCGCTCCAGTACCGTGTGATTTGTTCGTCAGCCGGAAGAGAAGCGATGGAAATCTACAATCGGGATCCAGATGAGATTGACTTGATCCTGAGCGATCTGGTGATGCCGGATCTGAGCGGCAGGGCGCTCTATGAAGAGCTGAGCCAGAAGCATGAGGGCGTAAAGATACTGATCATGACGGGCTACCCTCTGGGGGAAGATACCAGGGAATTGCTGGACCGCCGCACGGTCGACTGGATGCAGAAGCCCTTCTCCTCTCAAACCGTCGCCCGAAAGGTGCGAGACATGCTGAAGCAAGACGCGAGACTCGCAGCACCGTCGGGCTAATGCCTTTTTGCCATATTGAGGATCCGCTCTCGGGTTTGATCGTGCTCGATCAAGAATACACACGCAAAGAAGCAGCCCTGAGCCCAAACATGCTGGTCCGGTGGAGCTGAGGGATGACGGTGTCTACTCCTCTGCGTGCCTTGATTCTTGAAGACCGGCCTGAGGACGCCGAAATGATGGTGCTTGAACTCAACCGGGCAGGATTCGATCTGGATTGGCAACGGGTCGAGACAAAGGCGGACTATGAAGCCAGTCTGGATCCAGACCTAGACATCGTGCTTGCGGACTACTCGCTCCCTCAATTTGATGCGCTGCAAGCCCTGATACTCCTGCAGGATCGAGATCTCGACCTGCCCTTCATCGTGGTCACAGGAAGCTTCGAAGACCTCGCCATCGACTGCATGAAGCAGGGTGCATCCGACTACTTGATCAAAGACAGGCTGGGCCGCCTGGGTCCCGCCGTCCGCCAGGCGCTGCAAGAGAGGCAAATCCGTGATGAGAAGCGGCGCGCTGAGGAGGCGCTGCGCAAGAGCGAGAATCGGTTTCGCAGCGTGGCTGAGAGTGCGGTTGAGGCCATTGTCGTGACTGATGGGCAGGGGAAGATTCAGTACTGGAACAACGCCGCAGAGGGGATTCTTGGCTATTCAAAGAAGGAGGCGCTGGGTAGGACTCTGGGACCGATGATCCAGAACAATCCTGGTGATGGCGAAGGAGCCATGCCGCCTAGGCTGACTCAGGATGGAGATTTCATCGGGAGATCCGCCGAGTTGGTTGGGGTCAGAAAAGGAGGGGATTCATTTCCCTTGGAGCTTTCCCTCGCAGAGTGGCAATCGGAGGGGGAGCAGTTCTACAGCGCCATTATGCGGGACCTGACGGAGGTCCATAAAGCTCAGGAGCGCGCTCGGCGACAAGATCGTCTTGCGTCAGTTGGGCAACTTGTGGCAGGGATCGTACCCAACTTCAGCAACATCCTGGCAGCCATCATCCTTCAAAGCGAGATGGTCTTGGGCTCCTTGGAGCTGAATAGGAGAGATGAAGAGCGGATCCGAACGGTTCTCCAGCAAGCGGAGCGCGGCGCCTTCCTCACGCGCCAGATCTTGGATGTTGGCCGCCGAGCAACCTTGGATCCGTATCCAATTGACCTTGTTCCGTTCTTGGAGGACCTGGTGAAGGTGCTGCCCCCAAGCCTCAAGAGTGATATCCAGGTTAGGATCGTCTCTCAGAAGGAAGGCTTCATCGTCAATGCCGATCCCGCTCGCCTGCAGCAAGCTTTGTTGAATCTCGCCTTGAATGCCCGGGATGCGATGCCGGAGGGCGGGGAGTTGCATTTTAATCTTGATAGCCTGCTTCTTGCAGAGGGTGATATGCAGCCGTACAGCGAGTTGGAACCAGGCGAATGGATTCGACTTCGGGTCAGCGACACCGGGCATGGCATACCTGAAGAAGACATCCGCCATATATTCGAGCCGTTCTTCACCACCAAGGCCCCGAGGGACGCTGTGGGCTTAGGACTGGCCCAGGTCTACGGAATCGTGAAGCAACACGCGGGGCACATTGAGGTCAGGAGCAGCAGGAGGGAAGGGACCGAATTCAGCATTTACTTGCCGCCAGCCGAAGAGGCTCCGGAAGCGGATCGAATCTCAGAGTTGGCAGCCGCGCAGGCAGGTTCAGGGCAGACCATACTTGTAGTCGATGATGACGAACCCACGTGCGACGTCGTGTGCGAAATCCTGGAATCGCTAAGTTACCGGACCTTGCAGGCTGGAGATGGCCAAGAGGCGCTCAAGATCATTCAAGAACAGCATCGACGGATCAGTGTTGTCCTGACGGACCTAGTGATGCCGAACATGGGCGGTGTGGAACTACTTGTAAGGCTCAGGGCCATAAACCTGGACGTTCCGCTGGTGCTGATGACGAGTTATCCGCTTGGGACGGAAACGCATCAGTTGCTGGATAGCGGATTGGTTGCCTGGCTTGAGAAGCCGCTGACGGAAAGGACACTGGCCCGGACCATACGAAGCGTTCTCAGACAGGGCCAATAGAATCGAGTGAGGGGCATTCGTGGGGCGACGTGTTGGAAGCCATTGCTGAGTTTGTCTCACCCCTATCCGGGGTGATTGCCCTTGTTGCCCTGTTCTCCGTGTCTGCTGCGATCGCTACGGGGAGGAGCCGGAGGCGGCGGTGGGCTCGTGAAACGCGTGAAATGGAGCGCGCAGGGGACCGCGACCAATGGGAACATATTCGCCGCGTGCGCACTGCGCAGCGGGCCAGCGACTTCATGTCGGACGCGATCCGCAAGCTCTACTATCTCGTCACGATTCTCTCTGCGGTCGGCCTAATTGCGCTGCCCCTCTTGTCACTCGAGGAGAACACTCGCAGGCTCGCACAGACGGGTCTTGCCGCCACCACGTTCTTGGGGGCGCTCGCTCTCCTTGCCTATTGGCGAGGATCCGATGACGATCGCGAGAGTCTGCTTCGGTCAAAACTCCGGCAAGCCCAAGAAAGGGAGCATGCCCGTCGAGGGCTCGCCGTCCGCGACGAATTGACTGGCGCATATACGCTCGATTTCTGGCTGCATGCTCTTGAACTGCGCACCCGTAGGTTGATCTGGAAGCAAATCCCCATGACCTGCGTGATGCTCGACGTAGAGGGCTTACCAGAACTTCGTGCGAGGCGAGGGGCGGCCGCGGCTGACACTGTCCTTGTCCAGGTGAGTGAGGAGATCCAGCGAAACGTTCGCCAAAGAGACCTGGTCGCAAGGTATCGTGGCCAACGATTCGTGGTCTCGCTGCATAAGTGCCCTGCCAAATTCAGCACGCTTGTCGCAGAGCGAATCGCCAGTAACGTCGAAGGCTTGATCCTGAGAGGATCGAACAAACAGCATCAGAGCAACCTTCACCTGCAATGGGGTTCGACCTCCATGCCGCAGGACGCGTCGACGCCTATTCAGTTGCTGCGCGTGACGGAGACGACCCTCGACCTTAAGAGATCGCTCATTCCTGCTGTGGCGCGATCTAAAGCGACCGCCGCTGATCAGCAGGCATGAGCTTCCTATTCCCCAAGCTAGCCGCATGGTCTCACCCGGCAAGCGCCAAGAAGTGCCTGTCCAGCTACCTTTAGGTGCCCAGTCGAATGGGATGGAGAGCAGGAAATACTCAGGAACTCGGGTTGATTGGCCCCGTTTGCATGTCCGAGATATACTCGGCGCGGTAGGCGGGAAAGTCTCCCAGGTTCGATCCATACGGCACCTGACGACTGTCTCGAAGGGGGGAACTTGACGCTTTCGCATCATCAAGGCCTGACCTCGCAAGAGCTCGGGCTTTTTTCATCGGGAAGGAATGAATTGGCGTGCAATCAGAGATTGCATGGAAGTTCACCCGTGAGCGCATGCTTGCGAGGATCGAATATTAGGGAGCTAGGGTGAACGGATGCTTGGGATCCAAGCGGAGGGCGCTTGATTGTGAATGAAGGGATCAGTACTGAAGCCAAGTCAGCTGAACAACAAAAACCCCTTGGCTGGTACTACAAAGACCTTGTGAAATACATTGTCATCCCAATGATGGGAATGATGATGGTATTAGCGGCTTTTGGGCTTTTCGAGGATCAAATCTATGTTGTTTTCGAAATTGATACCTACTTGATATGGCATAACATCACTGAGTTTAGCAGTGTAATTGCCAGCTTTGCCATCTTTCTGCTCAGTTGGTACGCCTACGGGGAGTTAGGGAACCGGCGAGAATTATTCTTGGGAGTGGCTTTTCTGATCGTCGGCGCGGTTGACTTCATGCATGCGCTCTCATTCCCTGGAATGCCAGCCTTCGTTAGCCAGAACAGCACCGGTAAAGCGATTGACTATTGGATCTTGGCCCGCCTGACTCAGGCAGTGGCTCTTGCCTTCAGCGGTTTCATCCCCATTCGCCATAAACAGCCACGTTTCTTTCGTGCCGCATTAATGATTGGAGCATTGTCATTTATCGTGGTGGCGTTTTACGTGGTTACCTATATGCCCGATCAAATTCCGGCAATGTTCGTACCGGACAAAGGGTTAACTCCAACGAAAATCTGGCTTGAATACACGGTCATCTTCCTAGCCTTGGTCGCCATAGCCAAGTATGCCATGATCTACAGGCAGACCCGTGCCCGCGAGACGCGGATTCTATTGATAGGGTTGACGTTCTTTGTGTTCAGCGAACTAGCTTTCACTCAATACGCAAGCGCGTTTGATATTTACAATTTGCTTGGGCATATCTTCAAGAACGGAGCAACGGTATCTATTTTTCTGGCTGTGTTCGTCAGCAGCGTGCAGAAGCCCTTCTCCGAGCGCAAGCGGGCAGAGGAGGAAATTCGAAGACTCAATGAAGAACTTGAGCAGCGGGTGATCGAAGGCACGGCTCAATTGGAGGCTGCCAACAAGGAACTGGAAGCTTTCAGCTACTCGGTTTCGCATGACCTGCGCGCGCCGCTTCGGGCGATCGACGGCTTCAGCCAGGTGCTGCTGGAGGAACATGCAGCGCAAGTGGATGAAACGGGCAGAGACCATCTCCGCCGGGTTAGAGCGGGGGCGCAAAGAATGGCAGAGCTGATCGAAGATCTGTTGGATCTCTCCCGGGTAGCGCGCGCTGAAATGCGTCGAGAGAATATTGATCTCAGCAAACTCGCGCAAGACATCGTAGCGGAGCTGAAGAAGAGCGAGCCGGAGCGACGGGTCGATCTGCTAATACGCGAGGGCCTGGTCGTAGAGGGCGATCCGCGGCTGCTGCAGGCCGCTATGGAGAATCTTCTGGGCAATGCGTGGAAGTTCACCGGCGAGCGCACGCCTGCGAGGATCGAATTCGGCGCCGAGGAGCAAGATGGCCGGCGCGTGTACTTCGTACGGGACAATGGGGCCGGCTTTGATATGACCTATGCCGATAAGCTGTTCGGTCCATTTCAGCGGCTGCACGCTGCGACGGAGTTCCCGGGCACCGGCATCGGTCTGGCCAGCGCGCAGCGCATCATTCACCGGCACGGAGGCCGGATCTGGGCCGAGGGGGAGGTCGATCAAGGCGCGACCTTCTACTTCACTTTGTAGCGAATATAGGAGGAGAGCGTGGGCGATAAGTATATTCTCTTGGTCGAAGACAATCCTGATGACGAGGCGCTGACAATCCGCGCACTGCGGAAGAACAACATCGTAAACGAGGTGATCGTAGTGCGGGACGGCGC
>JAZGCZ010000166.1:0-4837 GCA_036477195.1 Anaerolineales bacterium
TAGCGGACGAGCGTTACCAGCGCCAACTTGCTGAATCCTTGATCCTGAATGAAGACAGCGAGACTGTAGTCCAGGGCCGAGTAAGCCATACAGGCATGGGATGTGAGAGCGGTCAAGAGTACTGTCACTTTGTTATACAGCACGCCGGTCTGCCAATCTCCGTCTATTACCTATATAGCCCCGAAGGCGAGACTTGCGCAAACGAAGAAGCCGCTCAGCATGCCGAAGAAATCAACAACGGGGATGAGGTCGAAGTCTTTGCTAAGTATTATGAAGTGGGTAGCCTTTCAACCTGTGATTCGGCGGATTATTTCATCCGACAGCTGGCAACTGGTAATTGATAGGACGAAGGCTCCTTCGATATTCACCATTCACCACCGCACGCAAGTCTTTCCTCAGCTCAAATCACTAGTGGTTCTCCTGCTCCACTCGCCTTCCGTCAATTTCATGAAGCGCCTTGGCTTCAGAGTAGATAAGGTCTTCGGTGCAAATAAGAAGAACCAGAGGACTTACCTGAGAGAATCAGGCTAGTCGTAACTCCGCCGGAACATTAGAGGCCAGAGATCAATTCGGACTGCATTCACTCATTGGCAGGCAACAAATGAGGCAGAGCATCAGTTGCGGGATGCGACGCATTGCTGAGGCGACCGGATGCAACTAAGCTGTTGCAGCGAGCGCGTAAGGTAGCTCAAAGGCCTCCCGGCGGTAGGCGTCACTCCCCCTGATTTGGCCCATATGCCCCCTCTCAAATGAAAGGGGGCCATTGATTTTCCACATTTCGCTCCTTACAAACTGATTTTCATCTCCAAGTACCGCGACAATTCCATTCTCAGAGATGAAGAGTTGGAAAATAGTGGGGTTGCTGAAGTGTTTCTGCTAATCAGGCTTCTTACTTACACCCTGTCACAAGCCACATCATGATGTTGAAGGGTTCCAACACAGGGATGTAGGGCGCGCCCTCAGGCACCGGATGCGGGTTGTGGAAGCGTAACGAAGGCGTCATGCCTCGAGCCGGCTTAGCCAACTCATCTGCCATGCTCCGCCCGCGCCTATTCAACTCCCTCGGTCTCCCCGCTGGCAGTAAGCGCCTTGCTCAGCGTGATTCGGTAAGGTAGCAGAAATGAATCCTGTGCTGTGGAAGGAGACGTGGCATCGAAGATAAACTTATCCGGACAATCCCGACATAAGGCCTTGGGTTGGAGATAATGCTGGGACTATTCACCCAATAATAGTTAGGCGAGATCATTTGAGCAGTTAGGCTGTGTCTGAAATGCGGGAGGGTCTACAATGCTCGGGAAAGCTCGCCGCACGCGCACATTAGATAGCCTTCTACTCTCAGGACTATAGAATGACACTACTTAATCAGATTCAAGATGCAGCAGTGGATTCTTCAGTCAGAGTTGCGGATCTTCTCAGGAGATGCAAGATCCTTGCGGCTCGCTTACAAAACGATGAGTTCAGCAAATGGGTTGACATGGAATTGCAAGGGTATTCATCAAAGGATGATGTGCCCGATTATCGGATACTACGCGTTCAATCGTTCGGCCATTTCAGTGGGTCTTTTGGATCAGGCTTACGCAATGCGCTTATCCCTCTCATGACCATTCGAGAAGAATATCGAGAAATTGTCCATACTGCTTATACCCTCGAGCCAGTTGGATCTCTTGAAGAATCCATTTCCCGAAGTGATGGGAATAACCTCCGTTCCAATTGGCCTCCTGATCTTGTTGTCCATCTAGGGAATGAGATCTACCAGGACATGGTTTGCATGAGCGCTTGGCGATTGATACCTCGCGGTGCAATTATCGGTATCCTCGACACGGTTAGAACTCGCATTTTGAATATTGTCTTAGCAATCGAAGCCGAGGCGCCTACCGCTGGAGAAGCCTCAAGGGGAGAACTGACCATCCCTGAGGAAAAAGTTTCGCAAGTATTCCAAACTCATTTTTATGGTGACGTTGCCAATATTGCACAATCAAGCAGCGAGTTCACCCAAATCAGTGTTAGCGGAGTACTTGAAGGTGATTTTGAATCCTTAAAGTCCTATCTCCTAAGGCAAGGATTATATGGAACGGGTGAAGACCTTCCCGAGACGATCTACTCGATCATTTCACGGACGTTCGATACGCACAGCAATGGGCAGGCGCCAACTCCTAGATGGCTCCAAATCCGCTGAGGCTGACGGCGTCGAGCCACAGCCAGCAGGGCGAATGCCGCGCCAGCCCGCGCAGCCACAACGCCTAGCGAGCCTAGAAGATCCTGTGCTGTGAACGGGGGCGCCAGCAGTAGCCACGCCGCATAGGCCGCAAGCGACAAAGCAGGGAGGTGGATGCGAGGATCCCAGACTCGCTGCGCTCTTTGTGCCATCAGAGCCATTCTATCTATGGTTGGGCGGCTTGCAAGGCGCATGATGAATGAAACCGGCCCCGCCTAGGCGGGGCCGAGATGTATCAATCGGGTTTCCGGCTTTGGCCCGCTCAGCAGTCGAAACAGGGAGGCGGCGGTGGCGTGGGCGGTGGCCCTGACGAAGTGGCTGTCGGCGCCGGCGATGTGGATGTAGGAGGTGACGACGAGGTAGCTGTGGGCGGCCGCGGTGTATTCGTCGGTCCCGGCGTTCGCGTCGGTCCTGGCGTGTTGGTCGGTTCTGGCGGTGGCGGCGCACCCGCATAAACCGACCGGAAGATGGTGCACGTCCCCCAACCCGGGAAATCGTAGGTGAGCCATAACTTGTATAGGCCCCAGATGGGTTCGCTGGGTTCGCCACTGAAGTCCGCCCGCCACTGCTTGCTCGTGTTCGTCGGATGCGAAAGATTGGTTCCGTTGATGATCGTGGATGAGCTGTAGTCGTCGCCGTCGTAATACCTGAGACCCCCATACTTCATATGGTTCACGCGCATGCTTGAGCTGAGCTCTGCCCACTCGAACTTCGTAGTGACCAGGTAGGCGGTCGCATCATTATTGTTCTTGACATTTCCTCGGATGTCGTCCCCGCTGATATACAAGTTTTGAAAAAAGATATCACCACAGCTTGGAGTCGCAGTGGGGGTTGGCGTGTTGGATGGCGTTGGAGTGTTGGACGGCGTTGGAGTGTTGGTCGGCGTCGACGTTGGCCCTGCCACCGTGGCAGGAAGTCCCACCACGCGTGCCGTGCGGAATTGCTCGACAATTCCCTCGCGCTTGGAATTGAGGTGCAGATTGGGCCAGAGGCTGCTGATCATAGGAGTGATCAATGGGTGATCGAAATCGATCGATACGATGACCCGATCGCCAGGCCCGCCCGGGTCCTCGACAGGTACGCAGGTCGCGGCAGTAGGCACATCCGGGTCCGGAGGCAAGAGCGCGACTCCAATTTTGCTAGAACAAACCTCGACCTTGAAGTATCCAGGATCACCAACCGTGGTGACGGCCGAATTCTTCAAGATCGCGACGGCGCCCGCGTTTGCGACGTCCTTGATAGATGGGATCCTGGCGCCGTCCTCCATCGCTATGGTAGTGCAGGGTCCACCATAAAGTGCGGTGCAGTAATCGGAATCAAACTCACCGGTCACCGCGTAGCGCACCCCAAAGCGGGCACCGTTCTCGACCGCCAGCCAGGCGTGCAGCAGGCGCGCCAGCTCGATGATCATGAAGATCGTCAGGAGCAGCACCGGCAAAATCAATGCGAACTCGACCAGCCCTTGAGCACGAACGCGACCCGGCGCGGAATTGAAGGTAGAGGAAGATACGGTTGAGGAGCTCATTCCAGTCGGCCTTCGAGGTCGAGCGGTCCAGGCTTGCCGCGAATGGGCCACTTTCCCCGGCACCACCGCAGCGCGTGCTATGGTGCCCATCGCTCAAGCCAACGAAATGAGAAACGTTCTTCTACATGTTACAGGGATCACCAGCAGCCCGGATCAGTACGCAGGTCCCAAGATCCAAGATTAGAGCTGATTTGGAGCGATTGGGTATCGGAGGCTTAAGAACTGCCTCCACCGGTGCGGTGAGGGGACTTCCCGGTGGAGGCAAGCGCTAAAAGAGGACCGAGCGTGAATGCTCTGTCTCCGAATCTATAATAACGCCCGGGTAGAAGGTTCAGTACTGACGAATGTCAGCGGAAGAAGTGACAATCATCACCTGTACGCGCATGTCTGGATCGGGATAAGGCCCTATGTCCAGTGACCTGAGACGACGCCTTGAGCGACTTGAGCGTGGACGGCCGCGCGCGCAGGCTCGAACTCGCCGCCGCGCCCGGGCCCATGACTTGCCACCGGGCGAGGAAGTTGAAACGGCGGAGGGCCTCGCCTACCGCATCGATACCCGCTACGCGGTCGACTATCGGCATGGACGGAGCTCGCTGCGGGAGGTGCTGTCCTATGCGCCAAGCCTGGCTGCGGAGGTGGCCACTTGGCCCAAGTCGATCTCAATGAGCAGGGACCGTTTTATCATGAGCTTTGATGGTTTAAATGAAGAACTGACTAGAAGGGAAATGAGTGAATGAGATTGAGTGGTTGACGGCCGCATAACCCAAGTTCAACGAGAGGAATAGCCGCCAGCGAGTTGCAAATCCCCTGAGTTGATTATCAATTTACTTAGCCGTTGCGAACCGAGTGGGTTTCCATTCAGCTTTGATTTAAAGAATGGGCATTCTGGAGCCATCTAACCACTCGCCGGAGCGGACACGAAATCCACTCGAGAGATGGGCTGATCTACCAACTTATCAATTGGGGACGGGCTCCCTAAGTAATCGATATTTCAGAGCGATGCCCCCTGTAAATGCCACCTCCCAGCGGGAGGCGTTATTACCCTGGATTTGGCCCATATGTTCCTCTCGAGCGAGAGGGGGGATTGATTTTCCGAA
>JAZGCZ010000167.1:0-2884 GCA_036477195.1 Anaerolineales bacterium
GGGACCTGGAAGAGGTAGACCGCAAGCTGCATAAGATGCTGATGAAGTCCTACGGTCGAGTCAAGACCAAGGCGGAAGAGGTCCCGACCGACTGGCGAACGGCAGCCTACATCATTGCGCTCGCGCGTCTGGAGGCAGTGTACCAAGGTCGTGGAATCTTCCCCTAAACCTCCGCTTCCGAATCTGGATTTCTGAAACCCGCCGAGATGCTTCTTACACTTTCACAGGATCGCCTGGGAAGTAAGACGGGCGGCTCGATCGAGCCACCCGTCTTGCAGTCGAGCTTCCTTCGCCGGCCAGCCCGACTAGGTAATGCCTCCCGAGCTGGCAAATGGTGCTTCCGGCGCAGCCTCTTGGCCGCTGGCACGCAGCCTCAGGATCATGGTTACCACTCCCAGGAGCACCCCAATCCCCATGACGATTGCACCAAGGCGCGTGTCCGTTGCGATCTTTAAAACGAAAAAGACCAGCAGACCCAGGTTGATCAGCCATCTGGCTGTGGATTCGCCCCAAGACAGCACATGGGCAGCGTCCTCCGTTCGGGCAGCGTCAACCCCGAGGATGATGTTCGTCATCATGCCCACAAAGCCAGCATGGACGAACACCGCGGTGAGCCAAAGCGGGATGGCGGTGGGATCAACAGGTAGGGTCACCGCGAGAAAGATGAAGATTCCCACATAGATCACAAGCCAGAAGGTTCCAAAGAATCCCCAAGCCCGCACTCCACCACGCATCGGATTCCTGGCAAGCGCGCGCCGTCCGGTCCGAACCAGGAAAAAGATCAGGCCGAGCAGCAGGAGCAGCGCGAAGATCGGGAGCAGCTGCTCCAGCAACCCCGTGAGAAACGCCAGGGGAACTATCAGCCCAGCCACAGTTAGGAAGAGAGCTTGAAGCAATCCCGGTACGGTCCACCGTTTCTGCGGATCCTTCTGAATAAACCACTCAACAATCCCGGCCGCGACCAGAATGAGATAGGTATCCATCATTCCGGCGTGGACGCCTACCCGGTCCTCATCGGCCGGGATCGGGAGGAATTGTTCGCCAATCGCCAGCTCAAGTCCCAGCAGGACGCCCATGGTGGCCCCTACTGCCGCCACCAGAAGACCTCCAGCCACCAGGATATGAACCGTAGTGACGACTACTTGACGCCGCAGCTGCGTGAACGCGTAGATCGCGGCGGTCCAAATCAGCAGCATCGCACCAGTGCCAAAGATCGGCATCAGTACAAAGAAACTCCCTCCTTGAGAGTAAGCGATACCAAAGCTGAGGATGTAGCCGGTGAAGATGCCGATTGCTAGATATGCCAGGGTTCGGATGCGGCGAGCGTACGTCTCCGAAACCTCTCGATCGCCTGTGAACACCCAAATAGCGATGGCGAGCTGAGATAGAGTGATCCAGCCGATCGAGCCTGCATGTAGGTGTAGCAAAGTCTGTGATCTTGGGAGCACGCCAGTCGTAACGGCATTGTCGAAGCCAAAGAAAATGTTGATCAGGAACAGTATGGCAGCTCCAAGGAGAATGATCCGGATCTGGTTCCATACTTCCTCATTGCGTACTCTTAGCATCTTGCAAGTCCCTCCTCCCCTCACCTTTGAAAAGCCCCGATATTAACTCTGGTCCGCGTTCTCTCCAATCCACCTCCTTTCGAGAAAGTCGTGGTCGCAAATGGAGGATGACCCATCCGGTTTGCGACCTGCCTTATGAAATTGGTCTGATCACGGCTTAGGAAAGAACACCCGCATCGATATCAGCATGGCAAGCGCAGCGACGATCGATAATGCCCCGTACATCCCTCCGATCGCAGTAGAACCATTGATAATCATACCCGCGGCCGTGACAGCAAGAATTCCCGGCAATATCCACGTCGCATACCAAGACCACTTCTCGCCCGCTCGGTAGGGAACGTAGGCGATCACCGACACGAACAACGCGAACCCGAGAAAGCCAATGGCGATGAGCTGTTCATGGTCAGTTACGTGAGCTGCGACCGAGGGATAGGCATCCGAGAGCTCAGTCCATGCGACCCCCGTGTCAATCTCAAATTGATCCGGGCCTCCCCCCACGATCAGGAGAAAGAGCATGTTGAGAACGAGCAGGATTCCCAGCACGAATAGGGCCACCCAGGCCCGCGATTTGCGAGTGGTCGTGGATCTAATAGCGCTGCGGTCATTTCTAATTCCTCTAATGGCTTTTGGTACCTGTTTCACAGATCTCTGATGACGCGAGCTTATGGCCGGTTGGCCTCTAGATAGCGGCGGTGCCGCGATCGCGGTTCCGATCGGAAAAACGAACCAGATGCGTTGGGCCCAATCACCAAAAACACTAATAGACCGACGATTCCCGAAATTACACCAGCCACAAGTGCGGTTGTCATCGCATCCTCAGACTACTCTTTGGGCGCTGCGTGATCGTTACGGTGGCTGCCTGCCTCTCGCTCCTCCGGCAATGCGGCGGGTGGATACGCCTTTGATTCCCCTGTTACAGTAAGAACATCTTGGAGGCACTGAGCGATGACGACCGCTGCGGATGCTGTGCTTGAACAGTTGGGAGACAAAGGCAGTGCCCAAAACGTCGAGGGGATGGGCAAGTTCGGGATGGCTACCGACCAGCGATTGGGAGTGCCGGTCCCAGAAATCCGGAAGATCGCCAAAGGCATCGGCAAGAACCACGAGCTAGCACTGGAGCTGTGGAAGACCGGCGTGCAGGAGGCGCGCATCGTGGCCTCCATGATCGATGTGCCGGAGGAAGTGACCGAGAATCAGATGGAAGCCTGGGTTGTGGATTTCAACTCCTGGGACGTGTGCGACCAGGTCTGCCTCAACCTGTTTGAGAAAACTTCATCCGCCCAACAGAAAATTGACGAATGGTCAGTACGCGAAGAAGA
>JAZGCZ010000168.1:0-5836 GCA_036477195.1 Anaerolineales bacterium
GCCGCAAGAAGGATCTGATCAACCGGGGCGGGGAGAAAATCAGCGCCGAGGAGATCGAGAACCTCATCCTGACTCAACCTGCTGTTCAAAACGTCGCCTGTGTCCCGATACCCGATCCAGTGCTAGGTGAACGCATGTGCGCCTGCGTGATCGTGCGCAACGGCTGCTCTTTGAGCTTGAAGGAACTCGTAGCCTTTCTCGCTGACCAGGAAATCGCCAAACATAAGCTCCCCGAACGGCTTGAGATAATGGAGGAGTTCCCGGTATCCCCTTTCGGAAAGGTGTCAAAAAAGGATCTCACGGAGAGAATCGCACAGAAGCTCAAGGAGGAGGGCAAGTAACTAGGTGATTTAAGATCCTTCGACACAGCTCAGGACAGGTTTGCGATTTTGGATTTTAGATTCGCCAAGCTGAATGATGACAATTTAGGCATTCCATTTTGGAGTTCTGAATCAGCGCACCAAACTAGTCGAGGTACATGAGAATCATTGATCTTCATTGCTATCCGAATACCGACCCGTGGATTAAATCTCAAGGCCCCTACGTGGAGGCCCTGGCAAAATACTGGAAGCGTAGTTGGACGGGCAAGTCAGAGACCGAGGTCGTAGAGGAGTTTAATAAGGCCACAGTGGAGGCCGTACTCGTGGCCTTCGACATCGAGACGGTCACAGGTACGCCCCCTTGTTCAAATGACTACGTGGCCAAGATGCGTGACGACAACCCCGGCCTTATCATACAGGCATGGGGAGCGGTCGACCCGTTCAAGGGGGACCGTGCCATAGAAGAAGCGAAGAGGGCGGTCAAGGACCTCGGGATGCTCGGCTTTCATTTTCATCCCATCATGGGCCACTTTTCCGTCGATGACCGCAAGCTCTATCCCCTTTGGGAGACCATAAACGATCTCAAAGTCCCGGTGATGATCGATGTCGGAACAACGGGCATGGGGGCTGGTATGCCCGGCGGTCTGGGCACAGTCATCAGGCACGCTCACCCGGCCGCAGTGGATCGGCTGGCCGCCGACTTCCCGGAGCTCAGCATCGTCGCGGCACACCCGGGATGGCCCTGGACGGAGGAGATGATCGCCGTTGCCCTTCATAAGGGCAACGTCTCGTGGGAGTTATCGGGTTGGGCGCCGAAATACTTTTCAGAATCGTTGAAACGCGATATCAAGAGTCGACTGCAGGACAAAATCATGTTCGGCAGCGATTATCCCAGCATTCCCTACGAGCGACTCTTCAAAGAATGGAAGGAGTTGGGCTATTCCGACGCCCTCATGGAAAAAATATTCCACGGTAATGCTGAACGCATTTTAGGCTTGTGATTGCAAATGGTGAGAACTGTAATCCGGATAAAGAACGATTCGCGCAAAGTCGCAAAGCAAGCCAAGAAGAGAACGATGAGCAAAGCGCGTAGCGCTTCGTCTGCGTTAATCTGCGTGTGTCTGCGGTTAAGAAATCCTGCTTCCCCAACTGGAGAAATGTTTCTGTTTGTCGTCGTCTCCCGACAAACAGAAATTAAATTCTCTGCGCCCTCTGCGCCTCTGCGGTGAATAAATCTTAATCCGCGTTAATCTGCGTGTGTCTGCGGTTAATATTCTTTTAAGAACTATCCTCCGCGAGAATCGGCAAAAATCTGCGGTTAAAACTCTTTGCAGCCTTGGCGTCTTGGCGCGAGAAATCTTCTTGAAGTCCTGCTGGTCTAGTCAACGCGTTAGACCGAACGAGCTTATATCTCCCCCGGAAAAGAAGGTGCCGATGAGGTTGCCGCGGGTGATGGGAAAATCGACACGTGACGGGTGCCGCTCATTGTGGTAAACGGTGATGCGAGCCGAGCCTGGCCGCCACAGGTGGTTGCGTGCGAGCGCCTGGAGGGAATTTAGCGGTGGCTCGTTGTCGGCGCCCTTTATGCGGACTACGATGCGCTCACCGGCCTGGAACAACCGCCCTGTGGGCACGATTGGAATCCGTAGCTCGTAAATCTTGCCCGGCTCCAGCGGCTCGCGCTCTTGATGCGCCAAAACCGGCTCCCAGGGTTCGCTATCGTCCCGCAGGCGGCGCTGCGAGGCGCGCAGCCAGCCGCGCGTCAGCTCATGCTCCTTGCCTTCCCGGTCTATGAGCAACAGGGTTACGAACAATAACGCCTCCGTGTCAGTGGTGGAAAGATACAAGGTCAGGACGCTCGGGCCCAGCAACTCGGTGTTCTCGACGAGCGGCGGCGTTGAATAGATCAGCGAGCCGTGTTCGAAGCTCGACTCGGTGAAGGAATCAGCGCCCTCGTCCGGCCAGAGTTCGTGCTCGCTGAGCATGCCCTCGGCGTGGAGATAGAACGTCGTCCAGCGCGCCTCGGGCGGCGGCCAATCGTTCAGCGATTTCCACTCGCCGGTGGGCGGAATGAAGCATCGGATCGGCGGTTCCTCCATGATGCCGTTTTCGATCCCCTTGAGCCAGTAGTCAAACCAGCGCAGCGACTCGTCCTGGTACTGGTAGACCGGACGGTCGAGATAGATCCCCGGGCCGATGACCATCTTTTTGGGCCCCTTCCACTCCTTCCAGGCTGTGAATGCACCGGGCAGGTGGGCAGCGTAGTTGCCCCAACAGGCGCCCAGGTATGCCGGGACCACGGCGTCCGCGTCGCGAGCGTTACGCTCGTGCCAGAACGGTCCGTCGAGCGGATTCAACAGGACGTCGACCACCAGTGCATTGGTTGGCATCTGCGCGTTCTGAAGCGCTTCGCGTAAGGCCGGCACGGCGATAATTTCCTCGTCGCGCTTGGCCCGCTCGATGGCCAGCTTGTAGGCCTCTTCGCCGACCATTTCCTTGACAAGGCTGCGGTAGTTGGGGCGGTGCAGGCTGTTACGCCAGTGGGTAAGGAAGCCGTGCGCCAGGATGCCGCCGTGGTATGAGCGGTGGCGATATTCATCGGTGCCCGCAAATGGGGCGAAGATGGCCTTTAGCGGCTTTGGGCCGGCGGCGGCCACTGACTTCGCCAGCTTCGCGAAGTAGGAGACGCCGAACATTCCCACGTTGCCGGTGCTCCAGCGCTGGGCCGCCAGCCACTCGATAAGATGGCAGATGTCCTGGATCTCGAGCGGACCAAGCAGCTGATAAAAACCCTCCGACTTCCCGCTGCCACGCACGTTGAAAACAGCGTGGATGTAACCGCGGCGGGCGAAGAATGTTGAATCACCGCTTTCCATGTAGCCGCGCATGGGAGTGAAGCCGACAGGACGTAAGGGCGGCGACTGCAGATCCTTGTTATAGGCGTGAGCGCCAAGGATCACGGGGAATCGCTCGGATGATGCCGGACGGTAGATGTTTCCGTCCAGCAGCGTACCGTCCGGCATGCGAACCTGCACGTCCCGCTCTACCGTAACGTCGTACTTCCGTTCCGATGTGGACCACTTGCGTGTGAACATGAGATCGGACCCTCCCTCGAGATATATTCGCCTCCCACTTGAATTACGACCCCAATACACCAAGGGGGATGAAATGTCTAACCTGCCACACAAGCCAATTTAAAACGGCTTGACAGGCGAGATAGCCGGGTGTTAGTTCTCTCGCTGCTGGGTAAGAAAGATTGCAACTGAGCAGAATTAACCATGCAATTGACTTGCACTGACATCATTACCGCACAGAGCGCTGAAGAACTCGAAGCTGCCAAAACCATGAAGGCAATCTGCCAAACCTGGCAAGGCACAGGCGGAGTTAACTGAAGTAGGCTTAAATAACCCAGGAGGATTAGGACCAATGCGATACCAACGATTTGGAATCACGCTTTACGACAGAGAAAGGGCCACACCCGGATTTACGCTCATCACACCCCAGCCCGGTCAGTCCGCATATCTTCTCGGCATGCAGGGCGAGATAGTGCACGAGTGGAGGTTTTCACACCGCCCCGGCAACTACTCCTATCTTCTCAAAAACGGCAATCTTCTGTGGGCTGGACGGACCAAGGAGGGGCCGCCGCTTCAGCGCGGCAAAGGCGGCCTGCTGCGTGAATATGACTGGGATGGAAATGTCCTCTGGGAATATCGCGATGACAACCAGCATCACGACTTCCGCCGTCGGGACAATGGAAACACCATCTATCTCGCCTGGGAGCCAATGCGCCCGGAGAACGCGGCCAGGGTCAAAGGCGGAGTGCCCGGTACCGAGCACAATGGCGTAATATACAGCGACTATCTGCGTGAGGTGACCCCCGGCGGAGAGACGGCGTGGGAATGGCATGCTCAGGATGACATGGAGATCGAACGTTACCCCATCTGCCCCATTGTTCGACGCAGCGAGTTCGCGCATGCCAACGCTTGTTGCCCGCTCCCGAACGGCGATGTCATGGTGAGCTTCCGCCGCTTGAGCACCATCATTATAATCGATCGCGATACGCGGAAAATCCGGTGGGAGCATCGAGATGACAACTGGGGCATGCAGCATGACTGTGAAATGCTGAGTAACGGCCACATCACATTTTTTGCCAACGGCATTAACACGCCGGACAATCCACGCTCACGGGTTATTGAGTTCGACCCCGAGACTCGCCAAACGGTGTGGGAATACCAGGGCAATCCACCGTGGACATTGTTCAGCCCACAAGTCAGCGGGGCGCAGCGGCTTGCGAGCGGCAACACGCTAATCTGCGAGGGCCAGTGGGGCCGCGTGTTCGAGGTCACACCTGGGGGTGACATTGTCTGGGAATACGTCAGCCCCTACTTTGGGGTCGGCGAGGGTGGCGCGCGCGCCAACCAACTGTTCCGCGGCTATCGTTACGCTGCCGATTCACCGGAGATCCGTGGCCGGCTCGGACCGCCCAGCGTATAAGCTGGTCCTGTGCCAATAATTTCAAAATTTTCAGCGTGATCGCGGGCCAGGCGGTCGGCTATTAGAGTCACCGTTTTTGATGGGTAAGACTCCATCGACGTAGCATTTGTTCGAGGTAAAGCGCGATGAATAACACCAACGCAGCTATCTGACCGAAGACAAGCGTCACCCCCAGAATACCCAGAAGCCAGACGAAAAACTGACAGGCCTTCGCAACGTTCGCTTACCCATGCCGGGGTTCTGGAATTGACCGACGGCTGGGGAATTGCTAGTGTTCACGCAGAAAACGATGGTCATATTGTGACCAAAGGGGCAATAAGACAGAGATCGGCTCGAGCAACGAAGGAGGGATTGTGGCAACAAAGTTGAACTTTGGTATCCTGCTCCCCACCAGGGGTGTCATCCTGGCGCAGAAGGAAAAACCGGACCTCAGTCCCATCTTCGATATGGCCCAGACCCTAGAGGAGTCCGGATACCATTCCCTCTGGGTCGGTGACAGCGTTACCGCCAAACCACGTCTTGAAGTATTCACCACCCTATCGGCCCTGGCGGTAAAAACGAAATCCATCAAGCTCGGCACTTCAGTTGTCATAGCAGCGCTGAGAAATCCTGTCCTATTGGCGCAATCTGTGGCGACCGTTGATATCCTGGCGTCCGGAAGGCTGATCTTGGGAGTCGGGGTGTCCCGCATGGACAAGATGTTCGAGGAAGAATTTACTGCATGCGGGGTTCCATTTCACCAGAAGGCCGGAAGGCTTGAAGAGGTTTTGAGGATCATGAAGAGACTCTGGGCCGAGGATGACGTCACGATTCCCAACAAGTACTATGCCATCAACAACCTATCGCTACTCCCCAAACCTGTCCAAAAACCCGGCGTTCCCATCTGGATTTCCAGCAACGATGTGGACAAGGGACTGAAGAGGGTGGCAACACTGGGAGACGCGTGGATTACCAATATTCCCTCCCTTCCAGTGTTCAAAGAATCCTGGGAGAAGGTTGAGAGATATGCAGCGGAAAACAAA
>JAZGCZ010000169.1:0-3201 GCA_036477195.1 Anaerolineales bacterium
CTTTGGCTGCGGCGAGAAACTATTTTACATACATCAGTGAGCGTGAATTTGCCGACGCGCTGGGTACAGGACGAGGCGAGGCTGCCTATCGCGCGGGGATGAAACGTGCGGGGGAAGTGATGGCGGCGCGCTCCAAACAAAGACACGTACCGGCAATCCGCATTGCCCGGATGTTCGCGCACGCGGGAGACAAAGGGTCGGCACTTCGCTGGTTAGAGAGAGCCTATCAGGCCCGGGCATCCGCCATGATGCGTCTCGGGGTTTTCTGGGATTGGGATGATCTGCACTCCGATCCCCGCTTCCAATCCCTCCTCCGCCGCATGAACTTGCCGGAGTAGATTCAGGGCGAGAAAGTTGCGGCGAACTACTGCAATTTTACTGCAGTCGGGGTTTTGGGCCTGACGCGGCTACCTTCAGTGAACACCCAACTCACTGAAAGAAGAAGGAAAGTGTGGCGGCTATGGGAATCCGATGACCTATCAAACGCGGTCGGGTCGCCAATTTGTTGTAATTGCGACCGGGCGTGGAGCGGATGCCACCCTCAAGGCCTTCGCTCTCCCGCAACGCTGAATCTGTGCACACACTGGGCTCCAATACTCCTACCGGGGCGATAGGTGGAATCTGACACCGCCACGTACAATGATCGGCGTGCTGAGAAGCTCGACTGGGGTTGCCTGCACTGCGTATCGTCGATTGAAAAGATTTTCCACGGACAAGAACGCCTCCAATAGCTCTCCCAGCGGCCGGGACACTGCGAGATCTGCGACAAAAAAGCTCCCCAGCCTAAGCTGATTGAGGTCGTCGTCGAACCGGAGACTCTCGAAGCGGCCTTGGAGGGTCACGTTGGCCCATGCTGGCTTGAAATAATCGAGCCTCAGAGTGGCTCGGTGCTTGGGAACCTGGGGTATGCGGTTCCCCTCGATGGCCGGCTCGGCGCGGAAATCCTCAATCGTAGCTTCGTCGAAGAGGTAGCTACCCCATATCCTCCACTGTGGATTGATGCGGTATTCGATTTCCGTCTCGATCCCTCGAACGCGCGAGCGCCCCAGGTTCTGTCGCTGGCGAGAGATGAGACTCGGCGTCACAGAAATGGTAACGTTGGAAATGGAGTCCTTCAGCCGGTTCCAAAAGCCTGTCATGCGCCAGAAGAGGTGCCTGCCGATGGCATGATTGAAACCCACTTCGCCACCGGTCAACCGCTCCGGTCCGAGGTTTTCGTTCGAGTTTGTCAGCACATTGCCCACACGGAACGGACGATATAGCTCATTCAACGTGGGCGCTCTGAATCCTTGGTAGAAAGCACTTCTTAGTGCGAATCCATTACTGATGTGAAACACGAGGCCAGCTTGCGGAGAAACGGTCGTCTCCGAGGTGTCTGGAAAATCTGTCATGGTCGTTGCCTGCGTCGTGTTGAGGATCTCGGTCCGCGAGGCGCGGAAGTTCTGCCAATAATCGATCCTGGCACCAATCACCAGGACGAGCCGCGGCAATAAGGTCAGAAAATCCTGGAAGAAAACGCCAGCGTAGAGCTGTTCGCCGGCTATGAGGCGATCGCGAATGTTCAACCCCCCGGGGAGGAAAACCTCCTCCTTGTTATCGGCCTTGATCCACCTCGTGTCAGCGCCGATAGCGATCAGATGGGTGCCAGCGAAGCGCCGAAACCACTGAGCATTCACACCAACATCCTGAGACGGAACAACTTGCAGCAAGGCGAGAGTTTCAGAGGCGCGGTTTGTCGCTACCCTGCTAAAGCTGCTCTTGAAAGTCTGAATGTGCGAGAAAAAGTTCACCTGCCAGTCACTTCCATCAGAGGTGAAGGCGCGCAGCCCTGCGCCGAGGTAGATCTCGCGCGTGGAATTTTGTCGCAAGGGAGTTCCGTTGTCCCGATCCTCGTCAAAGAAGCGGCCGTTATGGAACAAGGTGATCTTTGAGGTCGGGGAGTAATCCAGCCTCCAGTTGAACGTTCTGTGCCGGGAAGCTGCATCGCGATCGACAGCGCCGCGCTCCCCCTTGCGGACAAGCTTATAGCCGCCGGTGCGAAACAAGCTGCCGCCGACGACCGTGCCAAACGAGCCGAATGTATGGCTCCCGAAGAAATCCAGATTGCCTGTTCCCCGCATTCCTCCCTGGCCTTCTATGGAGATTGTCCTCCGCTCTGGTCTTCGGGTGGCGACGTTGATCACGCCAGCCATCGCAGAGCTCCCATAGAGATTCGAGAGGCCTCCTTCGGCGACCTCAATCGTCTCGATCTGGGACTGGGGAATTTTGCTCCAATAGACCCAGTTGCCGAAATGATCGTTATGCGGCACGCCATCGAGGATAACCAATGTGCGACTCGCGCCGCTGGCTCCGATGCCACGTAGCGAGACACCTTGTGTCGTTGGATGGGATACGAGGCTGCTGGTGCGACGGAAAAGACTGAAAGTGGGGAGTTGTTTGAGCAAATCGTCCACGGTTAAGGCGGCCGATTCCTTTACATCGTCACGGGTGAGCACGGATACGTAGACCGGGACATCTCCAAGTCTTTGCTGCGTTCTGGTCGCGCTGACTGTTATCGTTTCTGTTAAGGGCACAAGAGACAACGTCAAACTCACCGAAGTTGTTTCTCCCGCCTTCACCTCGACTACCTGCGTAAGTCGTTCAAACCTATGCAGCTCCACGTGGATCTCATAGCTCCCGGCTGGCAAGTCAGAAAAGCTGAACCGCCCTTCGGCATCGGAGTAAGCTCTTCGCTCAACGTCGTTCTGCTGTCCAACAATGTTCACCCGTGCCCTCGCAACGACATGACCATCCGGCGTTGTGACCGCTCCTTCAAGTTTGCCGGGAGCCTGGCCGTTCGGATTGTTGGGTCTTTCCTGCGCAGGAGGGGTTGCGTTTCGGATTTTCTGCGCAGCAACTTGATTGCTGTCGATGTGACCGTTGTTGCTCCAGCCCCAACACGAAAGTGGCAGAAGGGACACGATAACCAAGCCAGCCACTAGTCCTAGGCTCGCTCGATAGCCTTGAACCCCAGAGTCGTACATTAAACCCCAGCCGCGTGCCGGCTCAGTGGCTGCCCGGCGCTTCTTTTTCCAGCAAGCCATCCGGCAGGGCAAAGGTGAACAGCGCGGCTCCGGAAGGGATGGCGAGGTATTGCTTTCCGTCCAGGGAGTAGGTCATGGGCGCAGCGAAAATTTCGGCGCCGGTTTGGAAGTGCCAGAG
>JAZGCZ010000017.1:0-4197 GCA_036477195.1 Anaerolineales bacterium
CCGGTGTTGAGCGGCTTAGGACACCAGTTACCGGCATTTTGATCGTCGGTCTGCAACTACACTAAAGGTGAGTTGCTAATTCATGCTTGAAACAGGTATTTGTCGCGGTCTGATGATCATCAGGGAAGATTTCTTGGACTGATGAATTTCGTATCGGGGTTAAGTGATGTGGGTAACGCCGTGGCGCACCATTTTCGGGTGGTCTTTTCTCTCACCGAAGAGTTGAAAGCCGTCGCTTTGGCCTTGACCTATCGGCCTACAATGGGGATGCGTCGTGGGAACTGCCGATCCCAGGGACGTTTGTGATTGGACAGGATGGGACGATTCGCTTAGCCTACGTTGACGCCGACTACGCGCATCGGTTGGAGCCAGCCGCGATCATAGAGAGCCTTCGCACCCTCTCGCCAATCACGCGCTAGGCTTGATCTCGCTGGACGCGAAGGGAGAGGAAGGCGCTGACAATACGTCAAGAGCTGACAGATTGGACGGTGCGTAGTTCCACTTCGAAACAGGTGCCGCCGCTTTTGCGCGGCAAGCAACGTGCATTGCCGCCGTGGTGTCGCGCGATCTGGCGCACCAGCGCTAAGCCGAGGCCGACACCCCCATCGCCACGCTCACGCATGCCAGCAGGGCGGTAGAAGGGCTCAAAGATACGCTCCCGCTCCGGTTCCGGGACGCCCGGCCCCCGGTCTGCGATCCGGAGTCGAGCCCCGGTATGATTGAGCGGCACCACTGACGCCTCTATAGGCGAGCCGCCCGCGTAGCGCCGGGCATTTTCCAGTAGGTTGCGAATCAGTCTTCGCAACATGCGGGGATCGCCCTGGATGGAGACCGGCTCGCCACTGACCTCTGCCTCGGTTCGAGCACCTTCCTCGGCAAGGAGGGCGAGCAGATCGACGTCCTCCGTTCGCTCCACGTGATCGAGCGTGTCCAGACGGCTCGCCAGGAGGAGTTCGCCGATCAACTCATCTAGTTCCGCGATATCCTGAGAGAGGCGTGCACGCAACTCTGGTCGATCTTTACCCTGCAAGAGCTCGACCGCCATCCGCATGCGGGCCAGTGGCGAGCGTAACTCGTGCGAGGCACCAGCGAGTATAGTACGCTGAGCATTGACCAAGCGTTCGATGCGATCTACGGCACGGTTGAAACTGCGAGCCAGATTCGCCACTTCGTCGTTCCCTTCTACCTCTACTCGTGTCGCGAGGTCCCCCGCGCCGAGGGCATCCACCCGCGCTTGCAGCCGTTCGAGTCTTCGGGTGATGCGACGGACGATAGGATAGGCACCAAGAGCGATGGCCGTGGCGAGCAGGCCAAGCGCCCCGAGCCAGCCGAAGGTGCCGTGATGGTGCAGCCAGCGTACCACTACCGACCGTCCATCGGGCAGCAATAAGGCTATCGTCGGTCCAGCACTCCAGGAGCGCAGCCAGCCGCTTTGCGTCTGATCGGAAGGTGGGGCCGGCAGAGGGGGGCCAACCACAGCGAGCAGGGCTCCGTCGGCCCTGCGCACAGTGAGGTGAGCGGGAAAAAAATTTCCCAGACGCGCCAACGCAGCCTGCAACTCGTCAACAGGTTGATCCGGCCCCGGCAGTAGCTCGCCGAGGACTGCACCTATGCCGTCCAGTGTAGGATGGTGTTGCGGGTTCGTCGGGATCAGGAGCCACGCGATGGATACGAGCACACCAAAGAGTAGCAGGATGCCCAGAAAAGCGACATAGATCTGTAGGTAGAGCCGGCGCATCACGTACCACGATCGTCGTCCTGGTTCTTGGCAAGCATATAGCCAACCCCGCGTATTGTAATGACCCTGCGCGGGTGCTTCGGGTCGTCCTCGATCGCGGCACGGATCCGCGATATGTGCACGTCGATGCTGCGGTCGAACGCTTCCAGATCCTTGCCGCGCACTTGGTCCATGAGGGCTTCGCGTGACATAACGCGACCCGCATTGATGGCCAGGACGCTCAGCAGCTCAAACTGGTAACTGGTCAGGGGTCGCTCTTCACCATCTACGCGCACCATGTGGGCAGCACGACCGATCTCCAGACGCCCGAAACGGAGGCTCGCAGTGCGCTGCGTCCCTGACATACTGCTGCGGCGCAGGATTGCACGCAGGCGTGCCAGCAGCTCGCGGGGATTAAAGGGCTTCGGCAGATAGTCGTCGGCCCCAAGCTCAAGTCCAACGATGCGATCCATCTCATCCCCACGGGCCGTCAACATCAGGATAGGAATGTCGGACTCCGCGCGCACCCGGCGACACACCTCGAAGCCATCCAGATCCGGGAGCATAATATCGAGGATCAGCGCATCGAACCCGCCGCGTCGGAGGAGCCGAATCCCATCGGTTGCGGTCGGCCGGGCGATCACCTTGATTCCAAGCGCGCTGAGATACTCGTTGACCATTGAGGATAGGCTCTCATCATCTTCGATCATCAGGACGCGCTCTGCCATCTACACAACCTCTCTGAGCAACCGTGTGCGCTCTCACGCACACGGTCCGATTTTACTCGCTTATCAAGGCCTGAGACCTCAGTGGTGAAAACGGTCAGCGAGTTCAGCCAGCTTGTAGCGCTGCTCGGGGGTGAGAACCTCCGCGGCATCCGCAAGGGCTTTCACAAGCCGGTCGGATGCAGCTTCCGCAAGCTGTAATTCCGCCCGGCGGATCTCTCCCAGGGCCTCGCGGTCGATGGTCGGCTGCACGAGCGCATCACGCAGGGCTTGGCGGTTCCCGCCGTGCTGCTCCTTCATCGGAAACAGGTCATTGATAGCATCCTGGACGATGGCGTTCACTCGTAGTCGCTGCTCCTCGCTGGCATCCACCCGGCTCAGGATCCAGTCGGTGGCAAACTCAGCCCGCTTGCCGACTGTCTCGGCATCGTGAGTGCCGTGGCGGTGATAACCCCCATGGAACCTCAGACCCAGGCTGTTGTGGGCATACGAATACGCGCCGATACCGCCCACAAGGAGGCTACCCACCAGCCCTCCGATTAACAGACCGGCCAAGAACCGACGGCGCAATCTGGCCGACGGTTCGGGCTTCTCGCCCTCTAATCGTACAACATCTTGCTTGCTCATGGCTCGCTCCTTTCGTTTGAATCTCGTCGCCCCATTGCGACGGACAAAGACAATATAGGAGCACTCCGTTTCTGGAGTATGTCGCGCGAGTAAAGTTTTGTAAAGTCGCAAGGGGGGTGCAAGCGAAACACAGCGAAATGTTGGTGAACAACGCTCCACTTTTCTCCCCCTCACCCCTGCCTGCGGCAGGCAGGCTAACCCCTTCCCCTAGGAAGACTGCTTAAATAGGGTTTATTATGCTTCGACAAGCTCAGCATGAACAGAAAATTACCAATTTTTTCAGTACCTAGGGGCGGCCCCCGCCTGAGCCCGCCTTCCTTATTTTAACTCTACAGGAGGAATTTGCTAGAGATCATCTATGCAACACCGGTTTTCAAGAGCTCGCTGGATCGAGGACCATGCCTGCCTGATCCCCTAGAGGATCTCGCACAGACTGTCCCGACTAGCGACAGAACGGAACCCGAGGTTCAATAGAAATTTGTCCCTTTGAGGACTGATATAAGGCGAACATTCCGTTCAGAGCACTTGGAATTGGAAGTACACAATGAAGGAGGAGTACAGAGTGAAGCGATACTATTTGGGAGTGGATTGGGCAGATGAATTTCACCAGGTTTGTAGTAAGGGACGTTGTTGACTAGCGTGACAAAGTGTCCCGGAGTGGGAGCCGATGGGACACTATCTTTCGGTCCAGGGCCTGGGTCGCTCTAAGTTTGGTTGAGGGTTGCGGCATTTCGATGGCAGGGGACGACAGTTAAGGTTTTCAACATCCGCCATTTCGAAGGTCTGACGAGGAGTAATTCAACTTAGTCAACAACGTCCCCTATGACAGTGCGCTTTGTGGTACAGGCAATATCGAGTCAAGCGCATTCGAACTGCTGAGTAACTCAGAATTCGCCCACGGGAAACGCTAGAGAAGCTGAACTAACTCTTCTACGGTGATTCCGGCACCACGTATTAGGGCGCGTAAAGTTCCGCGATCAAGTTCTCTGTGGTCCGGGACAGAGAGATGCCGACCATTGGAATGGTAAAGAATGATGTGGCTCGACTTTTGGTAATGGAATTTGAAACCGATTTTCCCGAAGGCCCTGACCGCTTCCCGGCCAGAGATAACGGGAAGGACGGCCATCA
>JAZGCZ010000170.1:0-12484 GCA_036477195.1 Anaerolineales bacterium
ACAGCCATTATCCGCCGCAAACCGCGGGAACTCGGCGGAAACCCGCCGGTTCGTTCGTCAGAAGTATCGGACACCTACGGTGCGCAGGGTGGGTGGTGGGCGCAGCAGGACTCGAACCTGCGACCCGCTGATTAAGAGTCAGCTGCTCTGCCAACTGAGCTATGCGCCCACACGTCGTATTATCAATAGCTTACAGGATTTCCAATTTTCCTTAGGCTCGCTATAGGCTCCTTCATCAAGGTCGCTTAAACTCGTGATTTCGGCTCTCCAACTCCCGCCACGTTAATTTAGGTAGCGCCGTAATGTCGGAGAGCAAGACCCATATCCGGTGCATCAGGATATTTCAACCCTTCTTCGATCGACGGGGACGACGCGCATCCCCTGACCCACGTCAACTGATCCGTTCTATCGCCTGCGATAGGTCTTCGACGTACGACGGTCGAAGAGGTCATCAGTGAGATTATATGAGCCCGCATTTCCCAAGTAACCTCTTTATTGAGTGTGGCCGGAGGTTGATTCTACCATAAGAATCATGCAGTTGGAGTATATACGGAGCAGCGGATATGGGCCACCCGATGGGTGAATCGAAACAGGGGTGCCTTCGGGTTGATTCTGACCTCCGCCCGAAGGGCGATGTTCACCCTGACAAAGCAAACTCTCAATCCCATATCTACCTCAATGGGATACGGAGCAGACCATGCCAGACCTACGAAACCCGGTTTTTCACGACGAAACCAAGGCTCGCGAGTGGCTGGAGGCGCAAGTTTGGCCCGATGGCCCTGTCTGCCCACATTGCGGTTCCTGGGAGCCTACGGCGCTCAGGGGCACGGCTCATCGCCCTGGCCTCTACCAGTTGTAACGACTGCCGCCAGCAGTTCACCGTCACGGTCGGGACGCTGTTCGAGCGCTCCAAGATACCGCTCGGCAAATGGCTCATGGCAATCTATCTCCTGTCGGCCTCCAAGAAGGGCATGAGCACGCGCCAGCTAAGCCGAATGCTTGGCGTCTCGGTCAAATCGAGCTGGTTCATGATGCACCGCATTCGCGAAGCCATGCGCGAGGACAAGGCTGGCCCGCTTGGTGGTCCGAACATGGTTGTCGAGGTCGACGAAACCTGGATGGGCGGCAAGGCCAAGAACCGCGCTTTCAAAGAGCCGCGCCCGTAAGAGCCTGTCGTGGCCCTGGTAGAGCGTGACGGGTCCGTGCGCTCGTTCCATGTCGAGGCGGTCAACGCCCGCACGTTACGCCCGATCCTAGTTACTCAGATCGACCGCGCCCCGTTCCTCATGACCGACGAAAGCCACGCCTACACCAAGACCGGACGCGAGTTCTCAGGCCACGGCACCGTCAACCACTCGATCAAAGAATATGTCCGAGGCAAGCTCTTCCACTCGAACACGGTCGAGAACTATTTTTCGATCCTCAAGTGCGGCATCAACGGCAATTACAAGTGGGTTTCGGCCAAGCACCTCAAGCGCTACTTAGGAGACTTCGATTTCCGCGACAATACCCGCCATGTCACCGATCTTGAGCGCGCCGCCATTGCCGCAAAGGGAATTCAGGGCAAGCGCCTGACATATCGGCGGGTTGGTTTCGGGGCGCACGTCTAAACCGCGACTGACTCGTAAACAGTTTCGTGCGTTGCTACGATCTATTTTGGAATCAGGAACAGGAAACTAGTCATGGCTGGCCCCTAATCCCGATTCCAAGACGCTCGCTGCTCTTCAATCTGCTTACGGTCTCGCTAAGAACATGGAGGACTTGGAAGAGGCCCATGCCGTCAAGATGCAAATCGGAGAACTTCCGGCTCAAATCCTGTCCGCCCAGGAAAGCGCAATCCGCTCCCAGGAGCGCGAGACGGCGCTGACGAGACAAGTACACGAACTTGAAGATTGCATACGCGAGATCGAAACATGGAGCAAACAAAAGGAGCGCTACCAGCTTACCAAACTCCCACCGGGTATTCTGGTATATGAAATCAAGGAAACCGCACGCGGCGACAAGCCGTCGCACTGCGTATGTGCCAAATGCTTCGAGCAGCAATAGCGATCCTTTCTCAACAGCGATGAGCCTAATTCTGGACTGACCAAGTTGCATTGTCCGTCCCGCGGCTGGGATGACATAATCGGGCGCGGGCAAAAGCCACGAATCAATCACGGCCCTCGCGGTGGAGGTCCTGGTAGTTGGATGGGCTCTTAGCTAGGCTTCTTGTCTTGCAGTTTCTTCGGCTTCGGCCGCTTCGGCGGCAAAATCTTACCGATGGTTTTCTCGAACCGCTCCCATGCGTCGGGCACGGTTTCGACCGCTTCGAGTTTCTTGCGCTTG
The DNA here is from genome assembly GCA_036477195.1 of Anaerolineales bacterium. Lineage (GTDB taxonomy): Bacteria > Chloroflexota > Anaerolineae > Anaerolineales > E44-bin32 > JADFRG01. Next base: position 2,326 of record JAZGCZ010000170.1, read on the forward strand.
GTTTTCTTCTTGGCCGGGGATTCCGCCATGACTAAATCTCATCTTGATCCATGCAATATACCGCCAGCCTTCGTCCATGGCATCGGATTAGTGGCGCGAAGTTTCTCCGTTGCCGAGATGATGCTTCAAAGCATTATTCATGACCTCGCCCGCATCGCAGACGCGTGAATTGGATTAAGGTACAGGCAATTGAGCGCCGCACATCCAAAGCCTACCGCAAGCGATCGAGTTGGATACACACACCCCGGGTTTGAATGGTGCCCTCCGCAGTAGGGGCCAGGCGGCGCGTGCCGCCGGATGAACCCTGAACCTCAACCTGCAACCTCCTTGAAAATCCGTCTCCGAAAACAGCCGTCAATCCGGCCAATACCGCTCGCTCCGATCAATGCCAGGTCCCGTCGTGAATAATTCGGGCTAGCGGTCTGTCGGATTTGAGGCCGGAATTTTTGTGTCGAGGGATTTTCCGGGCTCTTCTCGGCGGTAAGGCTGGGCGGCGGAGAGAAGGCGGCGTTTCGCCCGCGCGGGCCGAGAGTGCGGCAGATTTCCGGTTTTGCCGGGGTCTGGCCGGACCTTCGGTGCGGCTTGTCGGGCCATTAGCGACTTCATGATGCCATCTCCAGCTTGAGCCGATGCAGGCGCTTGCAGTTGTAGGCGAGCGCCACCAGTTCCCATTCGCCACCGACCTTGTCGAGGCCGCGCAGGGAGAAGCGGGTGAAACCGAGGACGGTCTTGATGATGCCAAAGACCGGCTCCACGGTCTGCTGGCGCAGCCGGTAGAGGGTGCGACCCTCCTCGCTTTGGAGCTTCGCCGCCATGGCTTTGAGCCAGTCGGCTTTCGGTGCTTTCGGCGGCCCCTTCGCCTTGGCCGGGCGGAAGTCGTAGCGCCGCCTTGGCCTGGGCCTCCAGGCGCCGACGCGCCGCATCCAGCCGATCGCGCAGCGCCTCCCGGCGCTCGATCTCCTTGGGCAGGGCTTGGGGATCTTCCTCCCCGGAACCGTCGGCCGCCTCGGCACGGCCCAGCAGATCCGCGATCTCAAGCTTCAGCTGATCGATCAGCTCACCCGCCCGCTCATAAGTCACCGAACGCTGCTTGCTCGCGGCGGCATCAATCATTGAACCGTCAACGCTCACCAGGCCGACCTTGAGCAGCTTCAGTTCCTTGGCCAGGAGAAAAACCTGCTCACGGTCGTCCTCCGGGAATCAATCCCGAAGACCGGGTGGAAGCAGAAAGGCCTGGTCCCGCTCGCAGTCAACAAATTTGCTCATAAAACAATTCTAGCAGAAAATCCCCAAAGTCCGACAGACTGCTAGCAAGATCGGTGATCATAGAACTATCGCTCAGATTTATCGAGGCTCCTCGTGAGGATGTGGGACCGCCCACCTTTGCCGCGGGATCTCGATGTTCTTAGCCTCCAAATACTTACATCGATAGCATTTCTCCAGTCTCTCGCCATACGCGCGCAGTTTTTGCATGCAGTTTTCCAGGTCCTGAAGACTCAGGCTGCACGGCGGACAGACAGAGGTGAGCGCGCGGTGACGCCACTTCGCAACCTGAGCATTTGTAAGCGTCCTCGGCAACGCTGCCTGATCTTGAAGTAGAGCGTTTAGCAGTCGAAGAGAGTACAGGGAAGTATAGGCGCAGCCTTCAAAGTCTCCGTCCCGTTCGAGACTCACAGCGTCCTGAAACGTCCTATAAATGTAAGGGTATTTGTTGTGCATATCCTCCACTACCGTGAGCGGCGGCAGGCCCGCCGACTGTAGTCCGGCGAGAAGCGCTTTCTTGGTCGATCTCAAGACGGTTTGCGCAATGACTAGATCTACTTTCCCAGCAAAAAAGAGTTGTGCAATACTCTCTAGGAGATCTGTTTGATTTGCTGCTTTCAGGTCGCGCATTACCCACTTCGGTTTTTGGAATCGAATCGGGCACAGGCTCAAGGCCAATGTGGCAAAGGCCGCCGCTGCGCCTTGAACCATCCAAAGCCGATCAGGAGATGATGAGCATGCTTGAACTCGCTGGGGGTTCAAGTATGTCACAGCGAGAGTGAAAAGCTCTGCTGCCTCCTGCGGGTGAAGGAGCGCCTTGAGCCACGCCTGTTGTACCTGTTGGAGACGCGGCCAACGAGAGTACAACACTTCGCCAGTCGCAAATCTTCCGCAGTCGCGCAGATCCTGTAAGTGCAGGAGCGGTGTCGATGCCCCGCCCGGGAACGCCCGCGTGCAGAAGCTTTCAATCCCCACCCGAGTCCCTGCGATGACCTCAGTCGTAATGGGAGTGGTTGGGAGCGACTGGGTGAAAACGGCAATATCAAGATCAGAATCCTCGGAGTCGATCCCTCTTGCAACCGAACCGATGAGAAGAACTGCCTTGACGCGTTCGTCGAGAATAAGATCTTTGGTAAGCCTGCTGGCGAGGCTTCTTTTCCCGCGGGACATTGTTTGGAACTGTATTTCGGAATCTAGGGGCCTGTCCGAGTATTTGGAATGGGCTCGACGCGGTTTTGAGAATGTGATTCGTTAGAGTGCATGTGCAAGAACTTTCGGTCCTGGGATGTGGATCAGGACATGAACTTCATCGAAACCCATAACGAAAACCCGAAGCCATTCAAATGGACAAAATCCGCTGACCAAATCCTCGCATCGGTCAAGCGGTTCTGCCATCACCTCGACCAAAACATTATGCAGCGAACTTTAGATTCGGGTGACTAGTGGGCCTGATCATTTTCAGGTATACGACGCAGGTGCGCGCGCAACTCTGTCGGAATGCCAAACCGCATTATCGATCGGCGCCTACAAGCACAAGACCGCCACACCGTCTCAGGTAACTTGGCCCGCGGCTCGGCCAATACACTAAACCAAGCCCAACGCTGATTGTCGTTGGCGTTTCGGGGCGGCGTGTCAAAAAAGGATTGCTACCGTTTCCTGTACTTCTCTTCCAAAGGCGTGACCCGGGGACCGAGGTGAGCGAAGAACTCCCAGTTGAGTGCGTCATCTCCGCTCGCGAAAGAGTAGCCCTTCTCCTTGGCGAATTCCAGCCGGAACATATGCTCCATTCGTGCCAGCTGCTCATCGGACAGGTCGAGCTTGAGTCCATCATTCAAGAACTTGTAGGCACGGAATACGTCACCCATTGCGGCACCTCACATTATGGCTAAAAAATCTTATACGCTTCTAGCGTTCTCTGTCAAATATTATCAGACCTTCGTGATGGCTCTGTGATGGCTCAGACACACTACCTCTGGGTTAACAAGAACTAGAAACAGGGTCTCAACGCTGGTCTCTAGCATCTTCAGTGTCCGTCAACAAAGAGTACACCTCGTCGACAACCGATCCGAGATCCCGTTCGGCGTCAAGAACGAGCCATCCCAAACGGCTCGCCAGATCGAGCAGCGACTCGCGCACTTTGAACTGGTAGGTGATGAAATTGGTCCGATTACGCCCCACAAGACCGTCAAGGTTGCCGGCCTCGGCGACCGTGAAGCGGGTCTTGCGGTCCGCCGCTGACTCGGGAGACACATCGAGGAGGACGACCAGGTCCGGTGTGGACAAACCCACGAAGGCAATCTCCGCGGATGTAGTTCTTCTGGTCCCGTCTTTGACAAGGAAGCGCGCGAGAAACTTGAAATACCAATTGTCGATGATGACGTGAGAGCCTGCCGCCATCATTGGTTGCAAATAGGCGTAATCGAGGGTCGCGAACCAGGCCGCCATAAGATGGAGCCAATGAAGATCACCCAAGCGGTCCAGTGGGTCGTCCGGTTGATACTCCCAGATAAGCTGCTGCAGCGAGCCCATGTGCGCGGCGACATAGGGATCTTCGAAGGGGAGCCCTTTTTTTTGAACGAACTTCACGTTTGTACAAGACGTCTGTAACCGTTCCCAAAGTTGGCGGGCGACAGTGCTCTTGCCACTGCCGTCGATGCCTTCGAAACAGATCAGTAGGCCGCGACCATCTTCCCTGCCGTCGAGGGTCAGTCGAAGCATCTGAGGAAGGCCTCGGTGTCGAGAGAGTTGCGGCCCGTGTCTCGGATGAAAGGCACCCAACCATTCTCTCGGAAGATGATTCCCATATGTCGACCAATCTCGAGAAGCTGGTCAACCTTGGGCCTGGGATGGCATTCAAGTGGTGTACCCGCATCACTATGAAAAACATTCACAGCAGGGGCAACGCCGATCTCTGCCATGCGATAGAGCCCGTCGATCAGCGATTCTGGAGGCTCGAGGCCCGCAATGAATCCGCCGTAGACCTCGCCTCTCCCGAGCACCGAGACGGCTGCTTCGAACGCGCGCAGCATGCGATCACGACCGTATCCAGAAGCCTTGCCTGGACAGATCTGGCTGAACAGTTCCGGATCATAGACCTCAAGGCACATGACGATGTTGGCGCCGGTCTCAGGCAATCGCTCAAAAAGAGCCAGATCCTCTGGTGGCATCGAGATCAGATGGCTCCGGGCTCCAGGCGGTAGTTTGACCTTGGCCACGGCCGACAGCAGATCAATATGGCGTGCAAACCCCTTGTCGTAGTTTTTTAGAGTCCCACCATTGACCAGGACATGTCTGATTCGGATCGCCTCCATTTCGAGCGCGAGTTCCACCGCTTGGCGAGCCAGGTCCGGAGGAATATAGAATTTGTGATCGGATTGTGTCTCGCGGGTCGTCTTCAAGGAGCAGAAGCGGCACGCTAAATCTTCGTTAAAATAGTGGCAAAAGCCGGGACTAAAGATTGCTAGGGTGGCATCACCATAGAGCGTGACGATTTGGGAAGCGCGAATGCCATCAGCGAGCCTCCGGTCGTAGAACGAGGGACGGGTTGGGAAAGTGACGGGCACCCGTCTTCCGCTGCCGGAGATCTCGTAGCCGGTGTCGCTGACTCGTAATCGCCATAACGAATCGCGGCGGTAGTTGATGGCTGCGACGATCCCTCCGGAAAGGATCGCCTCTGGCGGTACCTTTAGCTCAGGCGGGAATTGAACCCCGTCGCTATTTCCGTAGGCTCTACGCTTTTCGATGACCGTATCGTCCGCGCCATACGCATCAAGGAAGTCCCGGTCGTAGTAGACACCCGCTGAAAGCAGCTCCACCTTCACATGCGCAGAGTGAACAGCCAGTTCTCTTGCTGTCACGATGCACCTCCGATGGCGGGGAGAGCCCGATTGTGTGGGCTAGCTATTTCTAGGATCTCCCGAGCCAGCCGCGGACTTGCGGTAGCCAGTACGCTGCGTCGCACGAGATTCGCCCGAAACCATGGACGGGTGAGGCAAAGCGGGTCACCTTGCTGTTCGGTCACATCCCCTCCTACCCCCCGAGGATAAGGGCCGCTGCTGCGATGTCGCCGTCCTGCTCCGAACATTGCCTACGCAGATCGAAAAAGGCAACAAAAATCCTGGACGCGATGTGGCAGATATCGAGAGATGACCACGAGAGGGAGCCAATCTTTCGACACCCGAGAAGGAGCTGTTGGTGAATATCTACCTTCTCCGCGTTGTGAGGCCGAAAAGCGGCAACCCCCGCTTCCGAGAGTTGTCAAAAATTGCGAACGCGGGGAGTTCGAGAACCCGACGCGCCGCGAACCCATGCCCCGCGGCTTCGCTGTCCCCAGAACACCTCGTCGCGGTTCGGGTCGTACGTTCAGCCCAACGTGAGGCGATCTTCTACGAAGAGTGCAATGTTGGTGGTGAACGCAGGGAAGTCGAGTTCGGCATTATGGGTGCTGTCGAGGGGATAAATGAGAAAGGTCCACGCTCCCGGGTCGAGTCCAGAGACCCTCACTCGTCCGGATTCCTCGCTTTAGACGGTGCGCTTTCGTTCAAGGCGCGCGAGGCCAAATCCAGGCTCAGACCGTTGCTTGCCCGAGATCTCCTCTGCGCACTCCAGACGCTTTCGCGCCAGAAGCCGGCAAGCTCGTCCCGCAGCCGCGGAAGAATCCGTGAGCTTAGCCGCTCGAGGCCTTGGGCCGACTCACTCACGTTGCGCCACGATCTCCAAAAGGTCCATGTGCCAGCTCGCTGCTGAACATCGGGGCAGAATGTCCGCGGTTGTGAGTAGGTGACCAGCGAACACTATAAAGTCGAGGTTCTTCAAAGCTCCATACGATTTTGGGAAAAGCCCCACTGTCGCAATCTTCGCCTTTCCTACTGATTGAATCAGCTGCTCCCGCGCAGCCAGGATCGACTTGCCCGTGTACGCTTTGTCAATAATCACATAGGTCGCCGAATCAGGGACCTCTGGGTAGATCTCGTTGCTAAGCCGCTTCCTGAAAAGATGAAACGCATCATTTTGGCGGTGGACTTCGAAGAAGCTCACCGCACGATCCCCGGTTGAGTTCATATACCCGAGAGCCAGTGCAAGGCCCGCGGTCAGGACGAAAATCTTGTGTTCGCCGAGATCGGCGATACGTGACCAGGTGTCGTGTCGCTGGTACACCTGGCTCAATCGATTGAGCTTGAGGAGATGCCGGTATTCCGTAAGGAATTGGTGTGCGTACCAGTCAACAACCCGATCTTCGAACCGCCGCAAATCCTGGGGTAGGGTAGAGATCGGCCTGGTACGGTGGATCCCTTTGCCGTAGTAGGGCGTCGACGAGGCTTGGTGGTTTATCTTGAAGTGCTGGTAGCAGTCCTCGAGCAGGCCCTGTTTGAGCGCAGCCAACTCGTCGCGGTTCGGCCCGCAGATACAGATCTCGGAGTGCAATCCGGCGCCAACGATCGTCGTTACCGAACTCCCATTACACACCGTCGGTACCTTTTCCTGGAGGTATAGGAAAGCCTTTCGCAAGAAAGTCACCGGACACAGGCACAAGGGTGGCTCCGGATTGCCGATCTCTAACACGATCTCCTCGGGGTATCTCAGCATCAGATCGACTGACTGGAGCTGGTATCCAAGGCTCAGGGCCTTCGACACCTGGTCGAGACTGGAAACGCGGATCCCTTGGACGCGCCGGTGGCAATGAGCGGAACTCCAGATCTGTTCCGTCTTGCTCGATACCTGTAGATCGCTCTGTGTTTGGCTCTCTGGTTTCATCTCGGCCACAGGATCTCACTCTCCATCGAGAACGATGTGTAAGCAGAGATTTCCCATTGGGCTCTCGTTCCTATGTCCATCCTGCACAAATGACGGTTGAGAGGCAACAGCCGGATTACTTTGACAGCCAATCCCGACACGAAGGCCATCCGAATCCCCTCAACAAGACGGAAATCGCCTTGGTTCGCGTGGTTCAGGCATGCTTCCACTTCGAACCTGCTCAAGCATTCGGCTACCCGACCATCGCCTGCGCATACGAGCCGGCCCTAGCGGCCCGCTGGGCCTGCGACAACCGCTCGAAATCCAGGTCCATAAGCCGGGATTTCCCAGATGATTCCTCCCAACCACCGCAGACGGTAGCACACCTGTGTATTGATCGAAAGCGTGATCCTACAACCGGAAATATCACGAGTTTTGTGTCAGCAGCAAAGGGGTGCTGACTCCCTGGTTGTGGCTTTCGTAGGTGAAGACGGCGAAGAGGATTCTTTCGATTGAGGTTCGGTCGGCGAAGACGCCCATGGGGCGGGTTCGTCTGCGGACCTCGCGGAAGCGGCGCTCGATGGGGTTGGTGGTTCGGGCCGCCTTGCGCCAGGTTGGGTCCGTGAAGGCGAAGCAGGCGAGCGGCTCGTCGAGGTCGTTTCTCAGGCAAGCCACGGCCTTGGGATAGGCGCCTTGCCAGCGCCGGGCGCAGCGGCCGGCGGCCGATCTGGCGGCGATCCGGTTCTGGGCGTTCATGACCTCGTGCAGGTCGCGCTGGACGCCGTCGTGGTCGGCGGCTTTGAGCTTGCCCAGGATGTTGCGGGTCTTGTTGACGCCCACCAGATCGGCCGCCGTACGGGCGGTCATTTCCCCGGCGAAAAATTCCAGCCGACGTTCCTGCTTTTTTTCCTTTAAACGACAACGCTTTAGCCTCATTCCGCCACCCTAGATAATCCGCATTATCTAGGACAGCCCCTATTTCAATGCCGGCCCCTAGTCCAAAGGCAATGACCACAAGAGGGAAATCTCTGGTCAGCGCCCTCCCCCGGTTTCCCTATTGTTCGGCCGAAAGAACGATGAAGAGGAACACCTCCAAACGCGGCCGGCGTTACAACGATTTGGGTGTTCGTTGGGTGACGGCGACAATCCATGCGGATGCGAGTAGGTGTGGTAGTAGGAGCTGACTTTGAAACACGGTGTAAAAGATCCGATGTTATTTATAAGTATTTGATGCTCAGCAAGTAAAAAACGGCTTGTCCGCTACTACTTGTTTTTTTCTTTTGTTTTATTACTGTATATGCAGTCTTTTCTTGCACCTCGTAAATAGATGAAAAGGAACTGAATCGTGGGACAGTTTATCGACTTCGATATGTGAAGCAGCACGCGGACTTCCTTCCGATCCTAGCCCGATATGGGGTTGAGCTCGAAGATAGCGGGAATGAGCGCAAGGCGCTCTGCCCCTTCCATGGCGAGCGCACTGTCTCGTATAAGGTCAACTTGAAGAAGAAGGCATTCAACTGCTTCGGCTGCGGCGCGCACGGCAACGTGCTCGACCTTGTAGCCGAAATCGAGAAGCCGAACCTGCGGGAAGCAGCGACAATTGTCGCCGATTGCTGCGGTATTGAGGTTTCGGAGCGCGCCGGCTCGGAGGGTTCAAAATAACCTCCTGCGAAGCCCGTGGAGCGCAAAACTCGGGGTCGGCGAGGGTCTAAGCACCCCCCGAGGGAAACCGCCGCTAGTGAGCCGGAATCGGGCACAGCGGTAGCGCACAATAAGCCCCCTCTCCTTCTCCCTCAAGCTCGACCCGGAGCACCTGTACGGAGAAGAGCGTGGCCTCTCACCCGAGGCAATCGAGCATTTTGAGATGGGTTTCTGTGAGCGCGGGATGATGAAGGAGTGGTGGTGCTTCCCTATCCACAATCCCGAGGGGGAGGTTGTTGCCGACGCCGGCCGGTGGATGGATGAGGAATTGCCGGAAGGTGTTGCCCGCTACCTCCTCCCTCCCAAGTTCTCAAAGTCGTTGGAGCTCTTTAACCTGCACCGGGCGAGCGCGTTAGGTGCAGACCATGTGACCATTGTCGAGGGCTGTTTCGGAGCGGTGCGATTGCACATGCTCCGGGTGTCGGCCGTGGCACTCATGGGCACCAGCATGTCAGAGGAGCAAGTAGAGCTTCTCGTTCGAGCTGGCGTGCAGCGGGCTACGCTGCTGCTGGACGGCGATGACGCCGGCCGGCAAGACTGCGAGAGGACGTTACCTCACCTAGCTCGCGAGCTCTTCGTTCGGGTGGGTGTCCTTCCGGACGAGGAAGCGCCCGACGACTGCGAGGAGGCGGTACTTCGGGAGATGATTGAGACCGTTACGTAAGTGGCGGTCGTTACCCCGAGCCCGTACCCGTCAACCGTCGGCGCCGCATGGCCCCAAGAGCGCGATGCTAGTCGAAGCGATTGGATTGGAAATGCGAGCGAGCGCTAGCGCCCGACCCCCCTACATCAGGTGAGCACGTCATTGACGCGCGCAATCCCGAAGCCGGTCGCGACTAGCATCGGTGAGGTAGGGGGGTCGGGCGATAGCCGCGACGGTTCACGGGAGCTTTTTCCCTCGTCGTATAAGGGTCGATAGGCCAATCGAGGAGAAGGAAAATCGAAATTCATAATTTCGATGTTTCGAGGAGGCTCCTCCCCCGCCCCAAGGGCTCCTTACGGGGCGGCCCGCGGGCGCCCTCCCGCAAGGAGCACCCCCGGGCCGTTGGGCGGGTTTATACCAACGATCCTTGGTATTAGGGCCCCTCGCCCAGGCCCCGGCGCGGGATGCGCACGTCGCGGTGGATGTAGATCGACATCATCAGGCCGAGCGCCGCCATGACCGTCAGCATGGCGGTGCCGCCATAGGAAATCAGCGGTAAGGGCACGCCGACCACGGGTATCAGGCCCATCACCATGGCGATGTTGATGAACACGTAGAGAAAGATGCTACACGCGATCCCGACCGCCAACAGGCGCCCGAACTGGTTGCGCGAACGGATCGCGATCGCCAGGCCGTAGATCAACAGGACCGCATAGAGGCCGAGCAGGGTCAGCCCGCCGATCATGCCGAACTCCTCGGCCAGCATGGTGAACACGAAGTCGGTCTGCTTTTCGGGCAAGAAGTTGAGGTGGCTCTGGC
>JAZGCZ010000171.1:0-2083 GCA_036477195.1 Anaerolineales bacterium
GCTGGAGACGTTCCTTCGCTTTCGCCACGTCCCCCATCATCAGATAAAGCTCGCCGAGATATTCATTGGCACCCCGATGGTTTCGGTCAATGGCGAGCGCCTTTTGATAGGCAGCGAGGGCGTCGTCAAACGCCTTCAGCTGGCGGTGACTGAAGCCGATGTAGTTCCAGGCATCGGCGTGGCGAGGCTCGGACCTGACTACCTTGTTAAGCAGGGGCAGCGCGCGCCCGTATGCACCGCTCTCCACCGCTTGTACACCCTGCTCGTAGACCGTTGGCTGCGAGGCCTTGGGTACGGAGCTGCTCTCTGAGCCTGCCGCCATCGCCGCGGATGCGAGCCCGAAGGTCAGTACGCTTACCAACACGGACTTGTATGACATGCTCTCTCCTCCGTTTTTACTGACAAGAAGAGTAGAACGCTTGCCCCAAGGAACAGGTGCCGACAACCACCCCCGACCGCGGTACGCACCTGCCAGATGATCCTTACTAACATACGCCGCCCGGCAGTGTTTGTCTCCCTCAGCGCATTACTAAGGCACGAACGTGCTTGTCGACCTTGGGGAAATGCGTTAAGTATCGAGCAGACGGCGGCGATCCGAGTGACAGTGGACCGAACACTCCGGGTGGCACGCATATTCTGTCCATCATGGCTGATTACTGGGCATCCTTCACCGCATTCCTCCTGTTCGGGGTGCTGCATTCCTTGGGCGCCCGGGAGCCATTTAAGGATTGGCTGGCGGGCCGCACCAGCCGGTTCTTCGTGGATCACTTCTGGCGCCTCATCTATTGCGTTGCTAGCTACGTGGCCCTCTACCAGATCATCGGCGCGCTCCACTGGGGCCAGCACCCCGATGCAAACGTGTGGCTGGTCGCCTACCCGCAATGGCTCTGGCGAGTATTGGTCATCCTGCATCTCTTTTCCATCGCTCTGATCTACGCCGCCTTTATACAAAGCGACTATCTGGAGTTCTGGGGAGTCAAGCAGGTGGGGCGCGGGTTGGCGATCCTGCTCGGCAAAGACGTGCCGGGCTCCGGCATCCTGCTATTCGGGACCGATCACCTGGTTGTGGATGGGCTCTATGGCTGGGTGAGGCATCCGATGCTGGTGGGAGGTCTGCTGTTTTTGCTGACCAGCGGGCCATCCAAGAACAATCTCGTCTTTCTGTGCATGTATGCCATGTACATGGTGGTCGGCGCCTATTATGAGGAGCGGCGCCTGATCCGGATCTTCGGCGATCAATACCAGAGCTACCAGCGACAAGTAGGTGCATTTATCCCGAGACTGGGCCTCAGGCCGAGGCAGGGTGGACAGTAACTGGACCGAATGGTGCGTGCAAAGCTCCAGGTCGACATTGAGGGTACACTTTGTGTGAAATGGTGGTTATGTTCTGGGAGTTGGTAGAGTCACTGTCGAACTTTTTCTACGAGCCACTGGTGTTCTGGGGTCTTCCCTTTGCGCTAGCGGTGCTGTACGAATACCTTCGCGCCAAGCGTAAGCTCCCCCGTCAATGAGACAGTTCAGAAGTGGAGTTTCCGGACCAAGAGCCGACGTTAAAAACGCGTCGGTAAGACATTCTGAACGTCCAGTAGTGGCCGAGGCTGTGTGAAAAGTCTGTTCGCAACGAGGCGGTGGGGAAACTTTTCAATTTTCCCTTGCGTTTAGCCGTGAAACGAGACGAAGAATGGGATTGCGCTTCAAAAAGCGGGGGTTTCGTAAGTATTTTCCCCACCGGCGACATGACACCGGACTTTTCACACAGCCTCGGCCGATTTGAGCCATTCGCAAGCTGCCGAATCACGCACTGGCATGCGCCCTCCCTCAGCATCACCGCCAGCGGCAAGGTGGCTATCTTCCCTCCGATCTAGCGGACACCCTCACATAGTGTGCAAAAAGACCCATCAAATTGCGGGAACACGCTCAGGGCAGAAAATGCTGTTAAACTCGCGGTGATACGTAAGCAAATTGCCGCTGAGATTCAATGAACCCCTGCCCTATCGTGGTCGCTCCACAAGGGTTGGGCAGTCGGTCACGGGGGCGGGAGTCGAATCACGCTGGAGCGTCCGCGCATCCGGTCTCTGTTTTG
>JAZGCZ010000172.1:0-9522 GCA_036477195.1 Anaerolineales bacterium
TCGAGGGCCTCGCGCAAGTCCTTGACCTTGCCCTCGATGCTTTCACGATCGTCGGCGGGGACCTTGTCACCCAGCTCGTTCAGCGTCTTTTCCGCCTGGTAGGCGAGGCTATCAGCGGAATTGCGAACGTCAGCGATTTCTTTCCGCTTCTGATCCTCGGCCTCATTTGACTTTGCCTCCTCCACCATTCGCTCCACATCGTCCTTGTCAAGGTTCGTGGAGGCGGTGATGGTGACCGACTGTTCTTTACCGGTGGCCTTGTCCTTTGCGTTCACACTCAAGATCCCGTTGGCGTCAATATCAAACGTCACTTCGATCTGCGGGATCCCGCGCGGCGCGGCCGGGATGCCCTCCAGCCGGAACCGACCCAAGGAATTGTTGTCGGACGCCATCGACCGCTCGCCTTGCAGCACGTGGATATCCACGGCGGTCTGGCTGTCTTCGGCGGTCGAGAAGGTCTCCTGCTTCTTGATCGGAATTGTGGTGTTGCGCTCGATCAAATTGGTCATCACACTGCCAAGGGTTTCCAGGCCCAATGAAAGAGGCGTCACATCGAGCAACAGCACGTCCTTGACCTCGCCGGCCAGCACACCAGCTTGGATAGCGGCGCCCATGGCCACTACCTCGTCAGGGTTCACGCCCTTGTGCGGCTCCTTGCCTGTCAGCTCGCGCACTAGATCTTGGACCATCGGCATTCTAGTCGCTCCGCCAACGAGCACCACTTCGTCTACCTCGCTGGCCTGCATACCCCCATCTTTCAGCACGGACTTGAAGGGTCCCTTGATGCGGCCTAGCAGGTCATCCGTCAGCTGCTCAAACTTTGCGCGCGTAAGCTTCATCTGCAAATGCTTAGGTCCTGAGGCGTCCGCCGACACGTAAGGCAGGTTGATGTCGGTTTCGGTCACCGAAGTAAGTTCTATCTTGGCCTTCTCAGCTGCTTCGCGCAGCCGTTGTAGGGCCTGTCGATCCTCTCTAAGATCAATGCCCTGATCCTTTTTAAACTCATCTGCGATCCAGTTGAGGATGCGCTGGTCCCAGTCATCGCCACCGAGGTGGGTGTCACCGTTGGTGGCCTGGACTTCGACCACGCCGTCTCCGACCTCGAGCAAGCTGACATCGAACGTGCCGCCGCCCAGATCGAACACCAGGATGGTCTCATTTTCTTTTTTGTCCAGGCCGTACGCGAGGGCAGCCGCGGTCGGCTCGTTGATGATTCGCATCACCTCGAGACCGGCGATCTTGCCTGCGTCCTTGGTGGCCTGGCGCTGTGAGTCGTTGAAGTAGGCGGGGACAGTGATCACCGCGCGGGTGATGTTCTCACCCAAATAAGCCTCAGCATCTGTCTTCAGCTTCCCGAGCACCATGGCCGAGATCTCTTGCGGCGTGTATTCGCGATTGTTCATTGGGATCTTGACACGAACATCATCACTGCCGCCCTTGACGGTCTCGTAGGAAACCATCTTGCGCTCCTCTTCGACCTCGTCCATGCGCCGACCCATGAAGCGCTTGATCGAATACACCGTATTCTCTGAGTTGACGACCGCCTGACGCTTTGCGGTCTGACCCACAAGCCGCTCACCACTTTTTGTAAAAGCAACCACGGACGGTACCAACCGCCCGCCCTCGGCGACGGTAATTACCACCGGGTCGCCGGCTTCCATGACGGCCACGACGCTGTTGGTCGTGCCTAAGTCAATTCCAATAATCTTTGCCATTCAGATTTACCTCGCCCTTATTCGAATTTAGCATTCTTATGATACTCGCGGCGCACAAGAAGATCGTTAACGTGGCATATGACGAACATTTTGGTTGACGAAGTGGCAAGCGATTGGATTGAAATTGATCGGCCGGCCGATACTCTGGGCGATGGGGTCAACTCTGCTTAGGCTCAAGCGCTTAGAGGCGGCCCTGAAGAATTTCAGTGGGGACTGAGCCTGGCAGAATCAGCCTACGTGGAAGACAAAGCTCTTGCCGAAACATAGCTCACGAATTACATGCGCCGCAAGTATTTGGCCCGGCTCATCGTGATCGCATATTCTGGCGGTGAGATTGACCGTCGAGCCCAAGAGCGCATCTCCATCAGTCACCGGCTCTCCAGCGCCCAGGCCAATGCGCGCTCGGATATCGGTGCGTTCAGCCTCTGCCTGGTTGAAGGTGTCGAATTCCCGCTGGATGGCCATAGCACAACTCGCAGCCCGCGACACGGTCGTAAAGCAGGTTAGAAAGCCGTCTCCCGCGCGAACTACCTCAAGGCCGTCATGATCCAATAGATCCTGCCGAATGATCGCGTGATCTGGTTACTCGATGAATCCAATTCCAATTTCGAATCTTTCTTTCTGACCTGGCAGATAGGGCGGCAAGCACATTCCGAATTCTCGTCTCTCGGTTTGGCTGAGGACCCAGCGCAATTGCTACAAGATGGTTATTTTCTGCGACCATCGAGGCTTCTTCCTCACGTGCTCGGATCGTCTCCTCCATCATCATCTGGTGCATCGAGTTCACCGCCCTTTCTCGCTCGCAGTTCGTCCAGAGGTAGCCTAGCAATATGCTGGGGTGGAAGTCACCACCCTAACGGGGGGTGCTCGGGGGGTAAACCACTTCTGGATACTGGGCTATCATTGAAAACACGATGAAAGCTTCGCGACTATTGGCTCCGTGGCCATATGAGTGATATTAGTAAATCGCCGATGGTCGAGCCGCTCAGCCAAAGGGAAAGGGAGATTATTGATTTACTCGCCGACGGTCTCACCAATCGCGAGATTGCGGACCGGCTCTTTCTAAGCTACGAAACGGTCAAGTGGTACAACAAACAGCTATTTGGGAAGCTAGGCGTCAGTAACCGCACCCAGGCAGCGGCTAAGGCGCAGGAGCTCGGTCTACAGGGGGATCAGCAGCCTGCACCTGCTTTTCGAGCTACCCACCTCAAGCACAATCTTCCCGCTCCTCTCACTTCATTTGTCGGACGTCGGCACGAGCTGGATGAGGTTGCAAGCCTTCTGGAGACGTCCCGACTACTCACCTTGACGGGTCCCGCAGGGACAGGGAAGACCCGACTGGCATTGCAGGTCGCAGCGCAAGTTTTGGATGACTTTGCAGATGGTGTCTACCTCGTGGAGCTTGCCCCCCTCAAGGATCCGGAATTAGTCGCGGACACCGTTGCCAGATCCCTCGGGGTCATCACGACCTCTGAACAACCCATTGCTACGGTCTTGGCAAATTACCTAGAGAGCAAAGAGCTGATCCTCGTATTGGACAATTTTGAACATCTCCTGGAGGCTGCACCGCTGGTGGGGAGTCTATTATCCGCCGCCTCAGACTTGAGATTTCTGGTCACCAGCCGAGAGGCACTGAATTTGTATGGTGAACAGGAATACCCTGTGCCGCCCCTGGGACTGCCCGATTTGAGCGACCCAGTCTCGCCCTCGGCGCTCGCGGATTATGAAGCGGCAACGTTGTTCATCCAGCGTGCGCAGGCGATCAGACCTGATTTCAGCCTCACCGAAGAGGACGCATCCGGTGTGGCCGAGATCTGTGTACGATTGGATGGCCTGCCGCTGGCGATCGAGCTGGCGGCCGCGCAGGTGAAGCTCTTCAGTCCACAGGCCTTGCTAAGCCAGTTGGAGAGCCGCTTCACTGCCTTGAAGGACGGCCCGCGTGGCTTGCCAGAGAGGCAGCGGACGCTGCGGGGGGCCATCGATTGGAGCTATGAGCTGCTCGACGACGCGGAGCAGACGCTGTTCGCACGATTGTCGGTCTTCCAGGGCGGGCGCACGATCGAGGGTGTGGGAGCGGTGTGTTGCCACGATCTGCAGATCGACGTGCTTGATGGGCTGGCTTCACTGTTGAACAAGAACCTGTTGCGCCAGGAAGATGGGCCTGACGGCGAACCCCGTTTCACCATGCTGGAGACGATCCACGAATACGCCCGTGAGCGACTCCAGGATAGCGGTGATGCGGAGGAAATACATCTGCGGCACGCCGAGTATTTCACAGCCCTGGCAGAGCGGGCAGAGCCATATATGCGCGGTGGGCGCGAACAGATGCGCTGGTTACGGCGTATGGAGGCCGACCACGACAACCTGCGCGCCATGTACAAGTGGTCCATGGACGGCGGCGCAGTCGAATTAGGGCTGAGGCTGGTAGGCGCATTAGGCTACTTCTGGTGGCGGCAGGGTCATTACTCTGAGGGCCAACAATGGACCGCAAGCGCGCTTGAAGTGATTGAGGGTGTATCCCTGGCAGTACGCGCCAGTGTCTACTCCACAGCAGGAAGAGTGTATTTCTATCTTGACGAACCTGCTGCCGGCAAACGCGCGCTCAATGCAGCGCTAGCTCTTTACGAGGAGCTTGGGTCACGACGCGAATTGGGTTGGGCGCATATTCATCTGATGATGCCATTAGCTGGGCGGCCAGACGAATTCGAGGAGGCTATGGCGAATTTTGATCAAGGCCTGGCCCTGCTGCGAGAAGCAGACGACAAGGCCGGAATCGCGCAAGCGTTTACTAACCTGGGAGAACAAGCGCGGTTGCAGGGGGACCTGCCGCGAGCAATTGAAGCCTATGAAAAGGCTAGAAAGATCGCCCGCGAAATCGGAGATGGATTACGGGAGAGCTTATTGCTGATAAATCTCGGATTTATCGCACTACACGAAAACGATGCCGAAGGCGCGCAGGCCATGTTAAAGGAGAGCCTGACCCTGGCTCTGGCAATCGAGCACACGGCGTACACAGCCGACAAACTATCGGCATTGGCAGGGGCAGCAGTGGCACTGGGTCAGTCCGAGCGAGCTGCTCGATTGATTGGTGCAGCGGACGCTCTGTTTGAGAAGCAGAGCTATATTCCTCAGGCAGGCGACCTTCCCGAATTCGAACGCTACGAGGCTGCTGCGCGCGAAGCTCTCGACGAGGTAGCTTTTGAGACGGCATGGGCGGAGGGACGGACAATGAGCCTGGACGAGGCTATCGCGTATGCGCTGGAAGAGCCCGCCTCCGACTAGCAGCCGCCAGCAAGCGAGCTGGACTACCGAATTTCCGATCCGAGCCGGATGTGAGCACCCCTACTGGATCGCCCTTATGGCCTATGCTATAAGCATGCTGCCATGGGAAAGCGCATCCAGAAGAAAGCCCGCGCGGCAGCTCGGCGTCGCAGGCGCTGGCGCAATGGAATTATTGGAGTCGTAGTCGTGGTTGGAACAATCGCAGCCTTTGCTGCGACCCGGCCACCTGCGCTCGACCCGTCGTTGCCCGAGGTCGTAGCGGAAGAGCTTAGCAAGGGGCCGGCGGAGGCGCGCGTCACGATTGTGGAGTACGGCGATTTCAACTGCCCCTCCTGCCGCGCCTACCATCAACTGGGCATCATCGATCAAGTCTTAGCTCAGTTCCCGGGCGAGGTGCGCTTCGTCTGGCGCCACTTCCCCGTGATTACGCCCTCCTCCCCAGACCTGGCTGAAGCAGCAGAATGCGCGGCCGATCAAGGCGCGTTCTGGGAGTTTCATGACCTTCTGTTCGATGCCGCTCCGACCGGTAGGAGACAAATGGTCGGATTTGCGGAACAACTTGGCCTAGATACTGAAGCTTTCAGCCAGTGTTTTGAAAGTCGAGGATATCGAGCTGCAGTGGAGGATCAAATGCGTGAAGCCTTCGGGCATGGCTTCCGCGGCACACCGTCATTTATGATCAATGACACGCCACTAGCCGGTCCGCCAACCTATCAATTGTTGATGTCGCTGGTTGAAGACCAATTGAATTAGGAGACAACGGATGAGCGAACTCGATGAGATGAGGAAAGAGAAAGACGAATTCTTCCAAGAGAGCCACCACAGCCCGCTGCTGCCCGAGCAGCAGGCCAATTTTTCGGGCTTGAATTACTTCCCCGAGAATCCGGACCTCCGCCTGGAAGTCGAGGTGGAGCGCTTTCCCGAGCAGGAGCAAATCCAGATCCAGACCAATACGGGCGACGTACAAACTTACACTCGCTTTGGACGATTCAGCTTTGATGTTGATGGAGAGAAAGCCGAGCTTACGGTTCTCGAAAACGAGCATGGCTATTTTCTGCCCTTTGCAGACTCCCTGGCAGGCACCGAAACCTACGGCGCAGGTCGCTATTTAGAGCCCTCCCGGCTACCCGACGGTCGGTTTGATGTTGATTTCAACTCGGCCTACAACCCCTACTGCGCATATAACGAAAAGTGGTCCTGCCCAATCACGCCACCTGAGAATCGGTTGAAAGTTCCTGTAAGAGCAGGAGAGAAGGTCTTCGAATCCAAGGATCTCGCAGGTTAGGAGCTCAGATAAGCAGTCTTTTCCTGATTTCAGGGGCTCTCAGAACTCCGGCTAAGTTTCTATACCCCATTTCACAAAGCACAGAACCCCCTGGATCTCGTTCGATTCGCGCGTCTCTGAGGAGCCGATTACGCAAACGAACGAAGAGTAAGCGGCCGTGATACACTGCAGCGATTTCCCGATCATCCCCTATGTTTCGCAATCTTCGCGTGCGGCGCGAGCCGCAGAAGTTCGCGCCCGATCCCCTGCAGCTTTCGATCGACGAGATCATCAGCGACGCGAGCATCCCGGTCTCGATCCGGTCGATCAACAACCTTCCCGATAACGCCAAGCGACGTCTCTATCGAGCGCTTATCCCGATTGGGCTGCTGACGCGGTTCCGCATCAATCCAAGAAGCTGGCTGGGACCAGACGGTAATACCAGGGTCGATCTCTTTGCCAAACCGGGGAGCGGTCTGGTTAACCTCAGTATTTGGAATGACGAAAATCGCGACGACCCGTTCTTCACCATCGAGCTGGAAGACAATAGCTTCAACGGGATTGATCTCAATCTGCTGGTTTTGAGCGATCCAGACGCACCGCGCTTTCAGACCGATTTCGATGAAAGCGGAGCGCGAACTGAGTTCGGGACCGTCCGCCGCAATATTGTCGCTGAAGAGCGGGCAATGCTGGCCGGATTGGCACCTGGCCAAACTCGAGCAGGTCTGCGCGCCTCTTCTGAGGTTTTCAATCACGTCGAGTCGTTCCTCACTCTGCTCGCCCACCACGCCTATTTTCTAGAGCCCCTGTCTTACGCCTCAGCCTGGGTCTTTGAACGTAGAGGTTTCGCCTATGTCAGAGGACATAAGCTCATGGACGAAATTCACCAGGAGTTTCAACCGGAGGGGCGTTTGTATCGAGAGCTGGACGAGAGCACGCCGTTCCGAGTGCAGGATCATTGGAACTCGGTTCGCGGCCGCGCTTGGGCCATCCACGATGGCATCCTGCAAGTCCTAAATACGCGTTGGGACAGATTGCGAATGATCAAGCAGGTTGGGCGGCACGCCGGCGCGGACACCTTCCCTGAGGGGACATATTAGGGGATGAAATCCCAAACCACTCGGGCGGCAGAGCTTGAGACACTGGGTGAGTTCCGCGACTTCATTGATGAATTCTGCTTGCTAGCCGGGGTTGCTGATGATGCCTGCCATGACCTCAAGCTTGCGGTCGACGAAGCTTCCACGAATATCGTTACTCACGGCTATGCTGGAATGAACCCCGGTTCGATCATGCTTGCCCTGGAATTTGAGCCTCAGCTAGTTACGGTCGAGATCACAGACTTTGGTCATCCCTTCGAGCCCGCGGAGCCCGAACCCCCGGATCCTGAATCCACACTGGACGATCCTACTCGCGGCGGGCTAGGCCTATATTTCATTTATCAAACGATGGATGAGATTCGCTATCGATCGGGAGAAGAAGGCAACGCCCTGACCTTCATCAAACGCCTGGACTCATAGGCCAGGCTATCAAGGCGCATCATTGAACCTTGAAATCGCCGCTTCCACATCAGGATATTGTTCGATCGCGCCCGATACGCCTGCCAGGGTCAGCACTTTGTTGACATTGGCCTGCACCGCGGCCAGCCGCAAGTCGCCGCCGTTCTGACGAGTTTCTTTAAGTGCTGTCAGCAGTACTCGCAGCCCGGCGCTGCTCGAATAGTCCACCTTAGTTAAGTCCGCAACCAGGTTGAAGTGCCCACCTGCAATTTGCGTGCTAAATGCTTGACCGAGCTCTGGGGCGGTTAGAGCGTCGAGGCTACCCTCAACCGAGATCACCACAACTTCCCCGCGTTCCTCGCTTTTCACTTGCATGCTGACTCCTTACTCGATCCCCAGGAGTTCGCCCTCCCGCGCCTTGATACGTATCTATGGTAGGGCCAACTCCGTCGGTAGCGTATCACGGGGATGAGCGCAACAAAGAGGACACTCAGGCCGAGGGGGACGTCAAAAGCTTTGAAAAGATCCTAGCAAACTCACTGCTGTGGCAACGATGGAGAAGCGCTCGAAGCAAAACGTCAGCAGATTGGGCACGGCCTGCTCACCGCTCCTCCGGCGGCTTGCGACTGCGAAAGCTGAAATACAGGGCCAGGTCATACACGATCTTGAGCGCTCCCCCGACGAAAAAGGGGAACCCGAAACGGGCCGCACCTAAAGCCGCTCCCGCGATGACCGGGCCAAATGCCTGCGCGATGGTACGCGAAAGCGTGGTGACCCCTGTTGCGGCAGTGCGTTCCTCAGGTTCAACCACGGCCACGATATAGGAACTTCGAGTTGGGACATCCATTTGCGACAGCAAATGCCGCCCAAGCAACACCGCACTGGCCCAGCCAAGCGTGGGCATCAAGGGGATCATCATCAACATCACGTTCGAGGGAAGATGCGAAAAGACCATCGTGTTCAGCAATCCGATCCTATCTGCGATGCGCACAGCCAGCAGATAGGAGATCGACTTCATCACGTTGACTCCAAAGAACAGCGGCCCCAGGAATTCGGCTCCTACCCCAAAGCGCAGGCTGAACCAGTACACAATCAGGCTCTGCACCACAAAGCCCCCGGCAAAGGCGTCCACGGCAAACAGCCCGGCAAGCTTCAGAATAGGCCCTCGGGAATGGGTCAGGGTCACGAAGCCCGTACGCTCGGGCAGTTGCGCGAGCTCGACTTTTTGCGACAGGCGGCTGGCGACCAATAGCGTCGTCGCTCCGATCGCCGCGTAAAGCCCGAACATCAGGCGATAGGAAGTCAGGAGATCCAGCTGCGAGGTGCGGGCTGGAATCACCGCGGCCAGGGCTCCCAAGGCAACCATGGCCGCGCCCACCGCACTGTAGAGTCCAAAGGCACGATTGCGACGCTTCTCGGAGGTCGTTTGGGGCAGGATCGCCGCTTCAACGGTTTCAAATGGCCCGACCTCTCCGGAAGTCGCGCTGATGGTGCCAGTGAGCGCGGCAATTACCAGCAGCCAGGGGGTTCGGGCGACGGCAAACATGGTTCCGCTGAGCACCATCAAGGCCGAGCTCGCCATGAGCATCCGTCGACGCCCCAAACGGTCGGCGCGCGCGGTCACGATACCGGTGAGCAGAGCCGATCCGATCAGCGTTGCCGTAAAAATGAACCCCACTTCAATTGGCGTGAATCCGACTTCGTCAAGGTATAGACCGAGAATTACGCTGAGGAAGCCGTAGCCAAAGTTACGTGTGCCCTTTGA
>JAZGCZ010000173.1:0-13288 GCA_036477195.1 Anaerolineales bacterium
CGAACGGCCGGAAGTCCGCAAAGCCCTGCAACGCAGACCACTTCGTGATCGCCGCCGTCAGCGTCGTCTTCCCGTGGTCGATGTGTCCCATCGTGCCCACATTCATGTGCGGCTTCGTGCGCTCGAATTTCTGCTTAGCCATTCTTCCTCCGCAGCTTCCTACTCAATGATTCCAATCTACTTTTTTGGCTCCCTACCCGGTGTGGCTATGCGCAATCTCCCGTTTTGAAGGCGCATATCGCAACCGCGCTAAAAGGCCCCCGCAAGCAATGATTCGGTGACACGTTTCTCCACTTTCTGATAGTGGTGGAACTCCATGGAGAACACTCCTCGACCCTGCGTCATGGAGCGTAGGTCCGTCGCATACCCAAACATCTCTGAGAGGGGGGCGGTGGCACGTACAATCTGCGTATTGCCCCCCCGTTGCTCAAGCGCTCCGATGGAAGCTCGCCGCGACGACAAATCGCCAGTCACATCCCCCACGGCCTCATCGGGCACCACGACCTCTATCTTCATGACCGGCTCCAATAACACCGGCTTCGCACGGCTAACGCCTTCCTTGAAACCCATCGACCCGGCCATCTTGAACGCCATTTTGCTCGAATCGACTTCATGCGAGGATCCGTCAAGCAAAGTAACGCTGATGTCCGTCATCGGATAGCCAGCAAGCACTCCAGCTTCCGCTGCTTCCCGCACACCTTGCTCGACCGCAGGGATGAATTCCTGCGGAACATTTCCGCCGCGCACCTTATTTGTAAATTCGATGCCTGATCCAGGTTCGCCGGGCTCCAAGGCCAAGACCACATGGCCAAAATGACCTCGTCCGCCGGTCTGTTTCACATACCGGAAATCGACCTCTGGAACGGCCTTTCGGATGGATTCCTTATATGCAACGCGGGGCCGACCGATGTTGGTCTGCACCTTGAATTCTCGGCGCATCCGGTCAATCAGTACTTCCAGGTGAAGCTCGCCCATCCCCCAGATCATGGTCTGGCCGGTGTCATCATTGGTTCCGACCCGAAATGTCGGATCTTCCTCGCCAAGTTTTTGAAGCGCTTCTCCCATTCGATCCTGATCGCCGCTGGTCTTGGGCTCGATTGCCGCAAAGATGACTGGTTCAGGGAACACGATGCTCTCAAGGACAATGGGGTTTGCGGGGTCGGTCAGGGTATCCCCGGTAAATGTGCTCTTCATTCCAAGTACCGCGGCTATGTCGCCAGCCGAGACCTCTTCAATATCCTCTCGGTGATCCGCATACATACGAATGAGCCGGCCGATGCGCTCTTTTCGACCTTTAGAAGCGTTGTAGACCTGTGAGCCTTTCGTAATCCTTCCCGAATAGACCCGCAAATAAACCAGACGTCCGACATAAGGATCGGTAACAATCTTGAAGGCCAGCGCACTCATCGGAACATCCACCTTTGCTTCTCGCATGAGCTCCTTGGTTCCGTCTGGATCCAGGCCTCGGACCGGTGGAATATCGAGCGGAGATGGCAGGTAATCGACGACCGCGTTCAAAAGCGGCTGAACACCCTTGTTTCGCAGCGACGATCCACAGAATACGGGTGTCATTTTCCCGTGGATCACGGCACGGCGAAGTGCGGCCTGGAGTTCTTCGGAGGTGATCTCTAAGCCTTCCAGGAATTTCTCAGTGAGCTCGTCGTCGGTCTCCGCGATCTGTTCGACCAGTAGCGCACGCCCAGCCTCCGCCTGCTCGCGCAATTCGGCAGGAACTTCGCGCTTTTGTGGCGGATCGCCGGACTCATCGTCCCAAATAAAAGCGACGTCCTCGATGAGATCGATGACGCCGCTGAAATCCCGTTCTTCGCCGATGGGGATCTGCATAGCCACTGGGTGGGCTCCAAGACGTTCGCGGATCATGTCAATCGTGCGCTCGTATGAAGCCCCTACGCGATCCATTTTGTTCACAAAACAGATGCGAGGAACGCCGTAGCGGTCGGCTTGACGCCAGACGGTCTCGGATTGTGGCTCGACGCCTTGCACCGCATCAAAAACGGCCACTCCGCCGTCCAACACGCGTAGCGAGCGCTGGACCTCGGCCGTGAAGTCGATGTGGCCCGGGGTGTCGATTATGTTGATAATGTGATTTCGCCACTCAGCGGTGACCGCGGCAGAAACGATCGTGATGCCGCGCTCGCGCTCCTGATCCATCCAGTCGGTGACGGTCGTGCCATCATCAACAGACCCGATCCGATGAGTCCTGCCTGTGTAGAACAAGACCCGTTCGGTCGTGGTGGTTTTGCCCGCATCGATATGGGCGATAATTCCAATATTTCGGTATCGCTTCAAGTCCAATTTACGCATTTCAATCTACCAACGATAATGAGCGAAGGCTCTGTTCGCCTCCGCCATCCTGTGGGTATCCTCTTTCTTCTTGATCGCCGCCCCAGTGCTGTTGGAAGCGTCCGCAAGCTCACTGGCGAGCTTTTCAAACATGGTCTTGCCCGATCGGCTGCGCGCCGCGGCAAGCAGCCAGCGCATTGCGAGCGATGTTCGCCGGGCAGGCATGACCTCTATCGGTACCTGATAGGTCGCACCGCCCACACGGCGAGGCTTTACTTCAAGGCGGGGAGATATATTTTTTATGGCCTGCTCAAACATCTCTACCGGATCCTTGCCTGAGCGCTCACCCATCAGATCAAAGGCTTGATACACGACCCGCGTGGCAGTGCTCTTCTTCCCTTTGCCCATTAGGCGATTGATGAGGCCGCTGACAAGCTTATTGTTATAGCGAATGTCGCCTTGGATATTTCGCTTTTCTGGCCTGGTCCGTCGCATATTGTTACTCCACCTGTCGCTTCGCTTCGCATACAAGCACCGGTCGCCGCGCGAACGGCGACCGAGCTACTGGACATTACAATCCGATTATTCGCGTGGGCGTTTACCGCCGTATTTCGAGCGGCCTTGCTTGCGCCCTTCTACCCCAGTGGTATCCATCGTGCCACGCACAATGTGATAGCGCACACCAGGCAGATCTTTCACCCGGCCACCGCGTACAAGTACCACTGAGTGCTCCTGCAGCGTATGCCCCTCACCAGGGATGTAGGCAGTGACTTCCAATCCATTGGTGAGTCGCACCCGCGCGACCTTCCGAAGTGCCGAGTTCGGCTTCTTCGGCGTTTGCGTCCGCACTTGAGTACAGACGCCGCGCTTCTGCGGGGCGCCTTTGGGCTGCGCCACCCGCCGCTGCTTCATGGAGTTGAAGGTGTATTGCAACGCAGGAGCCTTGGTTTTGGCTTTCTTAACTTTTCGCCCCTTGCGCACCAATTGGTTAATTGTCGGCAAGTACTTACCTCTCCACACAAATCACCGGGGCAATAGCCCCGGGATTCTTGTCCCTCCTCACGAGGAGATTGGTCAAGTATTCAATTCAGGCCGCGTTAAATCTGGCCCGAGTTCTCGGAGTGGGATTTTACCAAAGGGGCCAAAGGGCGTCAAGCGCTATAAACCAATTCATTCAAGGAGACCCTTCGATCCATTTATGTCAACATCAGGCCCAGCCCCGCTCTGTTCGAGTTTCAGAAAAAGTGGCCGCCTCATTTGGACGGCCACCTTATTTGTATTGCAGGATCGTGCGATCGCTTGATTTAGCGTTTGGGGTCAAGATCGAGCAGTCCCAGCCCCAACCTCGGAGGCCTGGCGCGGTCGTCTTGCTTACCAAAGCGGATGATATCACCCGCATCGTCGATCGCCTCAACCGCCAGCCCGAGACTCTGCAATTCCTTCACGAGCACGCGGAAGGAGGCTGGAATTCCTGGCTCCTCAACCGGCTCTCCCTTGACGATCGCCTCATAGGTCTTGACCCGACCCTGGACATCGTCCGACTTAACGGTGAGCATCTCCTGGAGAGTATGCGCCGCACCATAAGCCTCTAGTGCCCACACCTCCATCTCACCGAAACGTTGCCCGCCGAACTGCGCCTTGCCACCTAGCGGCTGCTGAGTTACGAGTGAGTACGGTCCCGTGGATCGAGCATGTACCTTGTCTTCGACCAAGTGGTGTAGCTTCATCATCATCACTACTCCGACTGTCACGGGCTTATGATAAGCCTCGCCACTCCTACCGTCATACAGGACCTGCTTACCTAAAGTGGGCATTGGCAGACCCGTATCGGTCATGATCCGCTCCACCTGCTTGACCACCTGCTCCGGCGTAGCCTTATCGCGAACCTTCCGGCCATTGGCTCCAATCCACAATCGAAGACACGCATCGATAGCCGCCTCATCATAAGGCTCACGTTCCCCTACAGGCAGCTCCGAATCGTCAAATACCAGGATCTTGTCAGGGTCGTAATCATTCTTTCTTAGCCATTCGGTCAGAGCCGCCCTACGCGCGTAATTTCGATCCGTCGCGATGAGCTCAACATCGTAACCCTTCTCACTCAACCAGGACTCGAGATACAGGCGCCGCACTTCCTCGTCGTCCTCGACCGCCTCTTCATCGTAGTAGTCCTGCTCCTTGATCCATTTCCAGGCCCACTCGCCGACTTCCTTCCAGGAGCGGTCGATCATCCAGGCTCGGGCCATTTCCGCCTCGATTTCCTCTTCGTCTGCGCCATCGAACACCGGAGTAATCGCGCGGAAGCCCAGGCGGTTGGCTGCCCATCCCAGATGAGTTTCCAGGATTTGCCCGATGTTCATTCGGCCCGGAACCCCGAGTGGATTTAGAATGAGATCGATCGGGGTCCCGTCTTCCAGGAAAGGCATATCTTCAACGGGAACCACTTTGGAGATCACACCCTTATTTCCGTGCCGCCCGGCCATCTTGTCCCCTTCAGTAGCCTTTCGTTTTTGCGCCACCGAGACTCGTACCATCTTCTCCACACCCGGGGGAAGATCGCGATGCTCCTCCCGTGTGAATACGTTGACGTCCACTACCTTGCCGCGCTCACCGTGAGGCATGCGCAACGAGGTGTCTTTCACCTCCCGCGCCTTTTCACCGAAGATCGCCCGCAGCAGTTTCTCCTCTGGCGTAAGTTCCTTCTCGCCTTTTGGAGTGATCTTCCCGACCAGAATGTCATTGGGTCCAACTTCGGCGCCAACGCGGACGATTCCATCTTCGTTTAGATCTCGCAGCGCTTCGTCCCCAACATTCGGAATGTCATAGGTGATTTCTTCCGGGCCCAGCTTCGTATCTCTGGCCTCTACCTCGTGCTTCTCTATATGCACGGAAGTGTAGCGATCCTCTTGAATAAGTCTTTCCGAAATCAGGATCGCATCCTCAAAATCACCGCCCTCCCAAGAAAGGAAGGCTGTCAGGACGTTCTGGCCGAGCGCAAGCTCGCCGTCTTCTGTAGAAGTCGAATCGGCAATAACATCGCCGACTTTTACGCGCTGACCCTTGATCACTGTTGGACGCTGATCGATAGAGGTGCTTTGATTGGAGCGGTTGAATTTTCGCAATGGGTAAGTGTGCTCGCCGCTTCGTGAGCGAATAACCACCTTGCTACCAGTGACCGATTCAACCTGTCCCGTCTCTTGGGCCAGAATGACCTGACCCGAATCGAACGCCGCGTGCCGCTCCATCCCGGTCGACACGATAGGAACTTCAGGCTTAATGAGAGGCACAGCCTGCGTCTGCATATTGGAGCCCATCAGTGCCCGGTTGGCATCATCGTGCTCCAGGAACGGGATCAGCGAAGCGCTAACGCCGACGATTTGACGTGGCGCCACATCCATGAAATCGATCTTTTCTGGAGATGCAAAGAAGAAATCTCCATGATTTCGGCACGAGGCACGTGGATTCGCAAACTCGGAGGCTTCGGTCAGCGGAGTGTTCGCCTGCGCCAGAACGTATTTATCTTCCTCGTCCGCGGAGAGGAAAACCTCATCGCCTGAGGAAACAAAAGGCACCACATCGATCTTTCCCTTTCGGCGTCCGATCGTGGTGGCCAGCGCCTCAGTGATCTCCGCTCCATCCTTGGCGATCACTTTGTCACCGTTGACGGTCATGAAGTCTCCCCTCAGATGCTTCCCAACCAGGCGCTTGTCCTTGGTTCCCAGGGTTTTCACAACCTTCCGATACGGCGTTTCGATGAAGCCAAAATTATTTACGCGCGCATAGCATGCCAGCCGTCCGATTAGCCCGATGTTTGGACCTTCTGGCGTCTCAATCGGGCAGATTCGGCCATAATGAGAGTGGTGAACATCACGCACGTCAAAGCCGGCTCGCTCACGCCGCAGTCCTCCTGGACCCAGCGCAGAAAGCGTTCGTTTGTGTCGCAGCTCGGCCAGCGGATTTGTCTGATCCATGAACTGTGAGAGTTGACTCGAGCCAAAAAATTCCCGAATTGCAGCCACGACTGGCCGAATATTGATCAACGAAACTGGGGAGATCTGCTCCTGATCGCGGATCGACATGCGTTCCAAAATCACCCGCTCCATGCGGCGCAGCCCGACCCGCAGCTTGCCTTGAATTAATTCGCCAACGGTCTTCACCCGACGGTTGCCGAGGTGATCAATGTCGTCGGGCTCTATCACACCGTTGTTGATATTGATCATGCGCTCAATGATGCGCACGATATCCCATGTAGTTATCTGACGGTGGTCCGCAGGGACCTTCCGCTCGAGCTCGAGCTTTCCATTGAGCTTGTACCGACCCACCCGCTCCAGGTCATACCGGCGCGGCTGAATGAGCTGGTCGGTCAAGTATTCACGGGCATTATCCAATGTGGGGGGATCTCCCGGCCGCATCCTGCGATAAAACTCGACAAGAGACTCTTCCGCCAGAGTTCGTCCACCCTGCAGATCCCATTCCGGTTCCTGTCGGATAGTGGTTGCAATGTACTGATGATCGGGGTTGACATCCGCTTTGGCAAACAGCTTTAGGAGCTCTTCATCCGATCCATCTTTCAGGGCCGGTTTATCCAGCCCGTCATCGACTGCAGCGAGCGCACGCATTAAGATGGTTACGGGAATAGTCCGCTTTCGGTTGAACTTTAAGGTGAGGTAGTCGCTCTTGCGAGTTTCAAACTCCATCCACGCCCCGCGGTCGGGGATCAATTTTGCCGATGCCAGGCGTCTTCCAGTCGCTCGATCGGCGGGAGCCTCGAAATAAACCCCGGGCGAGCGTATGAGTTGAGACACCACGACCCGTTCGGTCCCATTAATGATGAAGGTTCCCTTCTCCGTCATGATCGGGAAATCACCCATGAAAATGTCTTGCTTAATGGGCTCCGGCACTTCCGGTCCCGCCAGCAGCACCGACACATAAAGTGGAGCGGCGTAGGTTAGATCGCGCTCGACACATTCCTCAATGTCGTGCTGGGGATCCTCAAACCAGTACTCAAGCCCGAATTGCTTCGCCTCCGGCGTATTGCCAGGCAGGTGAAGCTTCATCGTACCGTTATAGGACTCGATCGGTGAGACTTCATCGAACAGTTCCGCCAGTCCTTCTTCAATTAGCCACTTGAAGGAATTAAGTTGGATCTCGATGAGCTGCGGCAGCTCATAAGTCTGGGGAATACGCGAATAGAACTTACGGCCCTTACTAGGCATACCGTTCCTTTCCTGCGGAAAGAGTTTCAGGTTTGGAGAACTTAAAAGAAAGTGATGACCTCTACCCTGCTAGGGTCATGCTTGGGCCCAAATCCCACGAGGCGCGAGTATTGGGAAACGGGTCTATTGGACGACCAGACAGCTTACCATAATCTACACTGTTTCGCAACGAGTGCTAAGGGGAAATACGACGTGGAAAGAAGTGGCTATGCGCAATCGATCGAGCCCGATAGAAGTAGCGTGTCGATTTGATGCTGCGAGCGCTCCACTCACCCACTTGCATAGAGGTTCTTATAGATCTCGAAGACTTCATAGATGACCTGAATGTACCGATGGGTTTCTGCAAAGCGAATGATCTCCAAGAAAAGGTCTGGATCGTCTGCTGCCAGCTCCTTCCACACGATCGCGTTTCCCGGCCCTCCGTTATATGCCGCTAATGCCGCGTAAAGGTCTCCATCGAAACGCTCTTGCTGTGAATTTAGGTAGAACGTTCCGAAGCGAACGCTTACGAAGGGTCGATAGAGATCGGAGGTCTCATAGTCTTCGGGCCATCCTAGCTGGCCCGCAATCGATTCTCCCGTACTTGGGATGACTTGCATCAGCCCATGTGCTGCTGCGGACGAAGTGGCAAAGCCCTCAAAGAGACTTTCCTGCCGTACCACTGAGAGCAGAAACAATCCGTCCAGACCGTAGCGCGCCGCTTCTGGGAGGATGAGGTCACCAAAGTACGGACCAAACCGAATGCGGTTGAAATAGACGGGCGCCTGCTGCGTGGCAGCGTCATCCATCCCCGCGTGATTGAGGATTTGACGCGAAGCGATAATCGCCTCCCGGTACAGCCCGAGCTCGAGAAGGGTGTGCATTAATCGGTAGGTGCCTTCAGGGTCAGACACCAGCGAACTCCGGAGCGCGCTTAGCTCCGAACGCGCTTCTTCCAGCATTCCCAGATTCCAGAGTTCCAAACCGCGAACAAGCCTCGAATCTGATGCCAAAATGGGGCCTAACTCATTGAGAGGACCCTCCCCGACAATCCCGAACGTTTCTCTCAGCCATTGTTCTGCTTCCTGCTGCTCAACTTCCGGATCTGTAGAGAAGTTGAATACCCCCGAGTCCTCAAACGGAGGCGTGCCTTCCAAAAGATGTTCTGCCCTCAGCGAGTAGTATCCGGTCGGATCCGCCTCTCGCGCAGATTCCCATGCGATCCGGCCTCCGTCGGCATCCTCGTTGTCCACGCGAGACTTTCCAATCCATAGATTCGCCCGCGCACTTTGCGCCGATGTTGACGCGAGTTCCAGGGATCTTTGAAAAGCAAGTTCCGCACCCGCACTATCGCCAAGCCGGTAACGCGCGATGCCAGCTTCAAACGCACCATCCGCCGCTAATGGATTAGCCGCGTATTCCTGAGCCAATCTCATCCAAATATCTGCTGCCCGGATCAGGTCATTGCTCCGTTCGGCCGTGCGGCCTGCTCTAAACAATGCGTCCAACGCGGTGGCGGATTGCGGTCGACTGTCCGCGAGCTCCAAATAGGTATCGACGGCCGCGGTATAGCGATCCAACCATGCCCACTCCGTCCTGGCCCGTGACATCATCGCCTCTGGCCAAATGGGGTCCGATGGGTAGTTTAGAGTCACCGCTTCTAAATCCTGCAGAGCCAAGGCGGGGGAACCTAACCCAAGATGGCTTAGGCCGCGATAGTAGTACGCATCGGCTGTCGGAACCGATGCCAGGACCCGATCGAAAGCGGACACCGCAGGTTGGTAGGCTCCTGCGTAATAGTCGACCAGACCGCGCTGATAATCGTCAACTGGCACGCCGTCATCGACCAGGCGGATCAGTCCTACATAGGTGTCGAAGGCAGTTGGATAATTTTCAAAGGAGTCAAGGAAGCGAGAATACAGTCCGTCCAGATCGCCCTGCATCTCTAACGCCTCCCCCGCAAGGAGATTCATTGAGGCCTTTGTTGAGGGATCCGTCGCTTGCGCGTAGACTTGGTCGAATTGCTCCAGCGCTTGGGCAAATTCCCCTGCCTCCATATATGCTCTGCCGATCTTGATCCTCAGGCCAGTTTGATGAGTCTGACCAGGGGACAGAATTGCTGCCTGGTAGTGGGGCACAGCATCGAGCGGGCGAAAGGCCTGCCGAAGCGCGTCTCCAAGCCATTCCTCAACATACAGATCGATTACTCCAGGGTTATGCAAAAGGTAGAGCTCGTAGTCCCCGACCGCGGGGGCGGGATCGCCTAACAAGCTATTGGCCTGGGCTCGCAGGATGAGCGCAGATGGAACTCGCAAATGGTCAGGATATGAAGAGATGAAATCCGATAGCGTCGAGCTGGCTTCTGCCAACCGTCCGTCACGAAACAATGCGTCTCCAAGGCCGAAGAGCGCCTCTCCGATGACGGCTGGGTCATCACCTTCGGCGATGACGCGTTCGAATTCACGCTCCGCCAAATCCCAATCGCCGTTGGCCAACGCAAGGCGCGCAGCTTCGTTGCGCAATGCAGGCGCAGGGGTCGGCGATCGGGTTGGGGTAGGTGTTGGAGACGATGTAAGAGTTGGCGCGGGTGTCACGGTAGGCGCCGTTCCAAACGGGAGGTTACAGGCCAGCGCTGCGAAGAAGAGGCCTGCAATTAATCCCACTGCGGCTCTCTGCATGGCCGGCAATCATAAGTGACGGAAACTCCGCTGTCAACGCGCCGCTCGTCGCGGCCCGCAATTCCTTGCACCCCCTTGGTCCCCGTGCTAGACTCCTCCCGCGCCTCATAAAGCGCTCTCCGTCGAGAGCGCATTTTTGTGTGTTGAGGACAAAAAGTGGACACCAAAGAAGTTGTTCTAACCGGCTCCGTAGCCTATGACTACCTGATGCACTTCCCGGGCAGGTTCAAAGAACACATCTTGCCCGATCACTTGGACTCGCTAAGTCTGTCGTTCTTGGTGGAATCGCTTGAGAGGCGGCCGGGAGGCATCGCGGCCAATATCGCCTATTCCCTGGCGTTGCTCGGAGAGCGACCTCGGGTGCTGGCGACCGTTGGGGAAGATTTCGAGGAGTATCGTCAGTCGCTCGAATCGATCGGCGTGGTAACGGACGATATGAAGGTCATTCCCGGTCTCTTGACTGCTTCATTTTTCGTCACAACGGATGAAACCGATGCCCAAATCGCAAGTTTCTATACCGGCGCGATGGCTCACGCAACCGATTTGGCATTTGCGGATTTAGATATGCCGCCCGATTTAGTACTGATCTCGCCGAACGATCCGGAGGCGATGATTGCGTATTCGAATGAATGCATAGAGCTTGGGATCCCTTACTTCTATGATCCAAGCCAACAGATCCTGCGCCTGGATGCGGTAGCCTTGGAAGCAGGAATCCGGGGATGCGTAGCATTATTTGCCAACGACTACGAATTGGCGCTGATCGAAGACAAGACCTCACTTACCATTGATGACATCACGGAGCTAACCGAATTCACCGTCATCACCCGCGGCGAAGAGGGGTCGGATTTGTACACCGCGGAGAGACTTCAGCATATTCCGATCGTTCCTCCCCGAGAGACAGCCGAACCCACTGGGGTAGGAGATTCCTACCGCGCAGGTTTCTTGAAGGGCTATCTGCATGAACTGCCTCTTGATTGCTGCTGCATGATGGGCGCGCTATGCGCCACCTACTCGCTTGAGAATATGGGGCCACAAAGTCATCATTTCAAGCTCGATGAATTTGTCGCCCGATTCGAATCTGAGTTTGATTCAACGTGCGATCTCAAACAACTCCTACAATAGCGCCGGTGCTTTTCGGCGTCGGAAATATCTTGACCGCGCCCGACCATCACCCGCGTGGCGGCGGAGTCAATGCCCCGGCCGCAGTTATGAACCAACTGGTCGAGCATAATACTGAAGCGATTGAGCTCAATCCAAGCTGGCCAATCAGCCGGCCATCGGGATGCACCTGAGCTTAGATTTCGTGCCCGATGTGGCCCTGGCCAGTCAACGGGCCATCGATATGGTCCTGAACCCAGGTTCTATGTGGCTTTCATGAGGAAATTGCCGTGCTGACCTAGCGCGGGGAGGAAAGGGATCGGATGTCAGAGAAATACGATGTGAGAGACCTTGAATTGGCCGATGGCGGAAGACGAAGAATCGCCTGGGCGGATCAGGAGATGCCTGTGTTGGCACAAATCCGCGAGCGATTCACGAGCGAACGCCCGCTAGATGGGCTGCGAGTGTCCGCCTGCCTGCACATTACGTCGGAAACGGCCAATCTGATGCGCACCTTGCATGCTGGAGGAGCAGATGCAGTGCTTTGTGCCTCGAATCCCCTGTCCACCCAAGATGATGTCGCAGCCTCCTTAGTGACGCATGATGAAATTCCCGTATTCGGGATCAAGGGGGAGGATCGAGAGACCTATTATCAGCATATCCACGCTGCGCTCGACCATAAACCGACGGCAACGATGGACGACGGGGCAGATCTTGTCAGTTCGCTCCACACAGATCGCGCGGATCAGCTTGACGAGCTAATGGGAGGGACTGAGGAAACGACGACTGGCGTCATTCGTCTGCGTGCCATGGCGAAGGACGGGAAATTGAGCTACCCCATCATCGCGGTCAATGACGCCATGACGAAGCATTTCTTCGATAATCGCTATGGGACCGGCCAGTCCACTCTTGACGGTATAGTGCGCGCTACCAATGTGCTCATTGCCGGGACAACATTCGTAGTAGCGGGCTATGGTTGGTGCGGGCGAGGCCTCGCGATGCGAGCAAAAGGAATGGGGGCCAACGTCATCGTGACGGAGGTAGAGGCGTTGCCGGCGCTCGAGGCAGTTATGGACGGTTTCCGAGTGATGCCTATGCAAAAGGCAGCTCCCATGGCAGACATCTTTTGCACAGTAACAGGAGATGTGAGCGTAATTGATCGGCAGCACTTCGAGGTCATGAAGGATGGTGCGATCATCGCGAACTCAGGCCATTTCAACGTGGAGATCAATATCGAAGCATTGGAAGATATGGCCACGGAACGTCGAAAGGCGCGCGAGTACGTGGATCAATATATTCTAGAAGATGGTCGCAGAATAAATTTGCTCGCCGAAGGGCGATTGATCAATCTTGCGGCCGCAGAGGGACATCCTGCTAGCGTAATGGACTTATCTTTTGCCAACCAAGCATTATCGCTCGAGTACCTGGTGCAGCATCGGGAAGAGCTGGACAATCAGGTCTACACGATCCCAGAAGCGATTGACCGAGAGATCGCCCGATTGAAACTTGAGTCTATGGACATTGAGATCGACACACTTACGGAGGAGCAAACCAAGTATCTAGCCTCCTGGGAGGCGGGAACTTAATTCAGAATTCCTAATGGACCAGATCCAAGAGCCCGAAATTCTTTCGGGCTCTTTTCATGTCAGCTAGGGATTAAGAATGACTTCAATCAGCACGAATACCCGATCGCCAAAGAACGAACCATCTGGCGCCTGTGCTTGCCAGCTCGCCATCTGGTCGCCTGGCTGATCAGGTGCGGTGAGCTGCACCGACCACACCCCCGTTTCACCCGCTCGCGCCGGATAGAGTGCCAATTCCTCCGGAGCCTCTATGAGCCCATCATCGATCCGAACCAGGCGATATCCCGCGCTCCAGTCGCAGGTCCCCGCGTTGAGCACCGCCCATCGTTTGTCTAGCACCTCATCTGGCGCTGCTTGAAACCCATCCGGAATCGTAAGGTCTTCTACAAATCGTGCTTCATTGGTGCAGCTGATCGATCCCGCCTGCAGAGTT